>DATECS010000197.1:0-15631 GCA_035286785.1 Thermoguttaceae bacterium
AGCCCGACACGTCCAGCAGGAACACGAGGTTGCTCGCCGGACGCTCCTTTTGCGGGACTTCCATGCCCTTCAGCGCCACGCGGACCAGCCGATGCTCGCCCTTCCACGGGCAGGCGGCCGCCGCCAGGTGAACGGCCAGCGGCACGTCGCCCGTCGGACCCGCGTAGTCGTAGTCGAAGTAGTTGATCATCTCCTCGATCCGCACCGCGTCGGGCGGCGGCAATTGGCCGTCGACCAGCAGGAACCGCCGCACGTTGGCATACGAGGCCGTGTCAACGTCGATCGAGAAGGTCGAAAGCGGATGGTCCTTCACGGCAAGGAAGGCGTTTTCGACGATCATGTTGTACTTGTCGTCGCCGAGATCGGGGCCGCGACCTCCTACGGCCGATTCGTAGGACATAGCCTCATTAGGTAGCCAGGACTTGGTGTCGTTCGACTGCGGATAATACTGTACGTCGTCCGAGAGGTAGTACGGATCTTCGACGGGCGGTACCCATCCGGGCGATGAGTCATGGAAATTGTGCATGCTTCTGCCCATAGCCTTCATCTGCATTCTTCGGGCCGCTTCTCTTGGAGCCTGTATGGCCGGTAGCAGCAGACAAATCAGGACTCCCAGCGCCACACAGGCGGTCAGGGCTTCGACGATCCGAAGACGTTTACTTCGCTTCTTCATGACACGTTCCTTTCGCTGCACGGGAATGGGTTCTAGTTTCTCGGCAGCGGCAAGGATTTTTTCGGACAGATCCGGAGGACCGTCGCCGGCGAGCAGTTCGCCCAGCGCCTGTTCCAGGAGCCGATCGCACAGTTCGTCGTGGCGGGAATCGTTTTCGGCGTTCATCGTCCGAGTCTCCTTTCGACGCACTCGCGCAGGACCGATCGGGCACGGCGAAGCAGCGTCTTGACGCCCTCGACGGCCAGACTCAGTTCCGCGGCGATCTGCGACCGGCCGGCCCGCGAGGCGTATTGAAGCTCCAGCGCCCGGCGGACCCGGGGCGTGACGGCCGAGCCGAGACACTCGCCCAGCGCGGCCAGATAGTCGCCCAGCCCGTCGTCGCCGGCCGCGCGAGCCCAAACCGCCTCGGCCGCCTCCAGATCGACCAGCGCCGGACGGTTTTGCGTCTTGCGCCGCGCGGCCAGCAACCGATGGCGGGCCACCGTGCGCAAATAGCCGGCCGTCTCGGCCGGAGATCGCACTTCAAATCCGTCTCGCAACACGGCCAGAAACGTCTCCTGGGTCAGGTCGTCGGCCTCGCCGTGATCGCAGCCGAGAAAGCGCAAATAGCGCCACACGCCGGCCTGATGCGCCCGCACCAGCCCGGCCATCTCGGCGTGCCGATCTGTCGTTGCCGCTGTCATACCCTAAGAGTGCGCGAGACGGGGAAAAGGGGTCGGGAAAAGAATGGATGAACGTAAAGATAGGCGAATTCCCCGTTTCCGACCAGGGATAGACGCAGTAATAGTCCGCGGCGGCAGGATGCAGAGCCGTACGGGGGTGAATAGCTCTGGAATAGCTCCGAAGGAGCGACCATTCACCCAGCCCAGGGCAACGCCCTGGGGAACGGTAAAACCACGAAATGGATAGTCGGGCCAACGGCCCAATCCATTCTTCTCAACGTGGGAACGGTTGGCCCGTTGGGCCGACCCGCGGGCTGATCAATCCATTATCCCCAGGGCGTTGCCCTGGGCTGGGCGAACCAAAGGGCCTTTGGCCCAAGTTCCTCCCATTTGTCCACGGAGTTTACTACACCTGTCCACGGAGTTTTACTACACCCACCAGGAACGATGGTCTGGAATGGGACACTCAAGGATTTCGTGAAACATTCTCTTGGAGCCTCGTCCCGCTGCTCGAAAATCGGTGCGTCCAGACGCACCCTACAGCTACGTCCTCAACTCACGCTTATGGCGTCTGGACGTCAGCCGGTTTCTCGGGTTTGGCGCGGGGGCCCCATGGGACGACGCCGATCTTGGGCATGAGCATCATGGCGACGATGAAAAAGCCCAGGGCTTCGGCCGTGAGGAGGATGCCTTGGTGTTGGGTCCAGATGGCGGCAGCCAACGTGGCGGCGAGGATGGCGGCGGCTGGGAACGCGATGCCGAGCAGGCCGCGCCAGAGGCCCAAAAGCGTCACGGCCCGCACCGCGATGATCAGCACAGCGACTCCGCCGCAGGCCGACATGGCGATGTTCAAGTTGTCGATGTATTCCTGGGCAAAGTACATCAGCGGATACGCGCCGGCGAACGTGCCGACGGTCAACAGCAACATCCACAGATCGAATCGCGGCACACCGGCGGCCTGGACCACCAGGCCGACCAACAGGCCGAAGATGACCACGCTGATCGGGCCGAGCCAGGTCAACTCGCCCAGGCGATCGATCGGGGCGATGCCCAGCACGTCGAGCCGAATCGGGCGGCCGAGCAGGAGCCGTTCATAATTCCAACGATACGTGCTGCTTCGGGCCCGTTCGGTGCTGGTGGGCTGGAGCGATAATTCGAGCAGACGCACGTCGGAGTCGTTGACCACCAACGACATTTCGAACCGGTCGAGGATACCGCCGGGCGGGACCGAAAGCTCGAACAGGCCCTTGCCCACGGCGGTGTAGGTAATGTCCAGCAGGGTCGGCTGGTTCGAGAGCGTGCCTCGCCAAACGAGTTTTCCGTCACGCAACAGAACCCTTTCACTTGATTTGCCGGCGACCGTGATCGACAGATCGGCCAGCGAGATGATCTGGGGCGGCAAGGGGAGCATGACTTCGCAATCGCCGCCGCCTTCGTCGGGGCTGACAGCCTCGATTTTGCCCGCGAAGGCCGCCACGTAGATCGACTCGCGCGCGGCGGTGCCGACGCTGAGCTTGGGCGTGACCTCGACGTTGGCGATAAAGGATTGGACTCGGGCGGGGGCTAAGGGGGCGGCCGGCTCGACTTCCCCGGCCTGCGCGCCCGGCGAAAGCTGATCGGCGGCGTCATATTGCGAGCCGACGCGCAATTGGGATCGGCGGGCCGCTTCCCGGGCCGACTGGACGGCCGGCAGCAACAAGGCAATCACCACGCCGATGATAAAGACAACGACGAGCAACTCGACCAGGGTGAACGCGCGACGGAGCGAAAGCGACATGGGAAAGTCCTCCAGAAGAAGAATACACCGACTCGCTCATTAACGGATGTGCCGTACCCCTCATCGTAGGAGGTCGCTCGCCCCGCTGCAAGTATCTTGGGTTCGGCCAAAGGGGACCTGCTTATTTTTCGGCCGTCAAGCGTAGCCGGAGCGCAACGCCAAGAGGGCCGAAAAACAAACCAGTCCCCGGGGCGCGAGGGGTTGAGGAATTGCTTCCGCGGATCGTCGAAGCACACCCCCCGCATGTGTTAATATATGCATTTTATTGCCTTTGGAACCGGTTCACGAGGTTCCGCGCCCGCTTGACACCCCAGCTTTCGGCCGGTATCCTTACCAGATTACGTGTTTCGCTAAGTTGTGGACGCGCAGAAGTTTCGGGCGTTCGACCCCCCGGTCGATTCGGGTGGCGATGGTCGGAATGTGGGACGTTGTCGGCGTTTGTCGGGCTCGCGGGGCTCGACAGGCGGTCGCTAGTGCCACATACTGGCGTCGCGCCGTTGACGCGTCGCGCAAGCGACGCGGGACGATCGGGGTGTCTCGATGCGCGGCTCGTGCTTTGTGTGTCTGTTTGGTGTTTGAATATTCGGACCACTAACTCGGCCGGCTCCTTGGTCGTGGCTACTGGGATTGTCGCTCGGGGCAACAGCCGTCCCTCGATGGGAAAGTGAAAATCGATGAATCCAAGCGAAGTGTTGCGGATCGTGGATGCCATACACCGCGACAAGAACATCGATAAGGCGATCGTCTTTGAAGGCATCGAAGCGGCCCTCGTCTCGGCCGCCAAGAGGCACTACGGCGAAGACCACGAAATCACGATCGAGATCGATCGCGAGACGGGCCGGATCACGGGCATCCACAACGGCCAGATCATGGCGCCGGAGGACATCGCCGAGCGGATCGGCGCCCAAACGGCCAAACAGGTCATGATCCAAAAGATTCGCGAGGCCGAACGCGACACGGTTTACGACGAATACAACGACCTGCGCGACCAGTTGGTCACGGGCGTGATCCAGCGTTACGAAGGCGGCGCGGCGACCGTCTCGCTCGGAAGCCTCGAAGCCATTTTGCCCCGCAGCGAGCAGATTCCCGGCGAAACGCTCCACGCCAACGAGCGGGTTCGGGCCGTGGTGTGCGACGTCCGCAAGGCGGGTACCCGGGTGAAGATCATCCTCAGCCGCACGCGGCACCATCTGGTGAGCCGGCTTTTCGAGCAGGAAATTCCCGAGATCGCGGACGGGGTGATTCAGATCCGCGCGATTGCCCGGGAACCCGGCTATCGGACCAAGATCGCGGTGAGCAGCTCGGACCAGCGGGTGGACAGCGTGGGAGCGTGCGTCGGAGTGCGCGGGAACCGGATCAAGAACATCGTCGACGAGCTGGCGGGCGAGCGGATCGACATCGTCCGGTACAGCGACGACATGCGGGTGTTGATACCCAACGCCCTGCAGCCGGCCGAGGTCGAGGAAGTGATTCTCTGCCAGATGTTCGGCCGGGCGATCGTGCTGGTGCGCGAGGATCAGCTTTCGCTGGCCATCGGGCGACGCGGCCAAAACGTGCGACTGGCCAGCAAGCTGTGCGTTTGGGACATTGAAATCATGACCCGCGAGGAGCTCGACGAACAGATCGAGCACGCGGTGGCGGGCTTTTCGGCGCTGGAGGGGCTCGACGACGAGGTGGCCGAAAAGTTGGTCGGCGAGGGCTTCCTGTCGTACGACGACCTCTCGGTGATCGAGCCGGATATCCTGAGCGAAATGGGCGGCGGGTTACCCGAGGAAGTGGTCGAGCGGATCATCGAGCAGGCCGAGGAGAAAGCGGCGGAAGCCGAGAAGGCGGCCGCCGAGCAGCGCCGGCTGCGGCGCGAGCAGGATCGCGTCGAAGCGGCCGAGGCCGCTCAAACCGAGACGACTCCGACCGACGAGATCACCCCCGAGGACGCCGAGTCGACCGAGACGGAGGACGTGGCCGACGACCCGGCGAACGACGACCTCGCGGACGTTTTGGAGGAGGCGGGCATCGGCGTCGATGACGAATCGTCGCCGCCGGCGGAACCAAGCGACGAACCACCGGCGGACGACGACGAGTCGGACGCCGCCGGATCCCGGCACACGGACTGACAAACCGCCCGCGGGCCGTTCCGGCAAACGCAGTAAGTTGAAACCCCAACCAAGGATCCCAAAAGCGACGTTAGATGGGGAGATGTTGCCTATGTAACGGAAGCATTTGGGAGACACGCGGCCGAGCAGGCGTATGAGTCTCGGCCGACATTGAAAGGAAGAGTTGCGCGTGCCCGTTCGCATCTATGCGCTTGCCAAGCAACTGAACCTCGACAGCAAAGCACTCGTTGATATTTGCAACGAAGCGGGTGTGACAGGCAAGGGGTCCGCGCTGGCCAACTTGACCGAGGAAGAGGTCGAAAAGGTCAAGGCCTACGTGAGCAGCCGTGGCCGCGCGACGGGGCCGTCGAGGGCCGCTTTGAAAAGGCCAAGCGCCGGGCCGGTCGAAACGGCCGACGTCGTGCGGCGCGAGGATTACATCGGGCCGGGCTCGGCGTCGGGAGGCAAGATCCCGGTTCTGCCGGCGCGACGCGATCGTTCGAGGACGCCCGTCGGCGAGGAGATTCCCGAAGGCATCGCCTCGGCGACCGAGCAGGCGGAGGAGGCCGTGACGCCCGTCGTGTCGGACGAGACGTCCTCCACGGCTGAAGCGACGCTTGCCGCGCCTCCCGATGGACCGGTGCGGCCTCCGTTGACCAAGTCGCCCCCGCCCCCGGGCCCGCGAAAACGAACTCCCCGGCCTCCTTCCGAGAGGACCGGCCCGACAATCAAGCTTGCGCCGATTCCGACGGCGCAGCAGCCGGCGGGTCCGCCGAAGGCCCAGGAGCCGGCCGCGCAGAAGCCGGACCTTCGGCTGCCTCGCGACGCGATCCGCGCGGGCCGGTTGGGCGAGAAGCCGCTGGCCAAGCACATCGAGGATCAAGAGCAGAAGCGCAAGGCGGCGAAGAAGAAAGGTCCGGCCGCCAAAGACGCCACGGCCAACCAGACGCAGGAGTTGGCGCTTCCTTCGGCCGGGCGAGGCCGGCGCGGCAAGGGACACGGCCCGGCGGAAGCGCCGGCCGAAGAGGGCACCGCGACGCTGGGGGGCCGCGAGCAACGTCAACTGAAACGCAAACGCGGCAGTTCGCACCGGCGCAAGGGCGACGAGGAAGAAGAAACCAAGACCACCCGCCGCGTGGTCAAGCGCATCCGCCGGATCGGCACGAACACGGCGGCCCCGCGGAAACACAACGTCGTGCTCGAATTGCCCTGCACGGTCCGCACGTTCTCGGAGGCGGTCGGCGTGCCCGCCGGCCAGGTGCTGGGCAAGCTGCTGGCCATGGGCGCCGGCGCCGCCGTGAACATTAACGCGGCCGTCGAAGTGGACACGGCCGAGTTGTTGGCGGCCGAGTTCGGCGTCGAGGTCGATTTCCGCCGGTCGGTCGGGCTCGAAGAACAAGTCTTGACCGCCGTTGAACAGGAAGAAGACGATTCGGCCATGCTCCAACCACGACCGCCCATCATCACGTTCCTCGGCCACGTCGACCACGGGAAGACGTCGCTTTTGGACCGCATTCTCGGCATCGACGTGGTGAGCGGCGAAAAGGGCGGCATCACCCAGCACATCCGCGCCTATCAAATCGAAAAAGACGGCCACGCCATCGCGTTCGTCGACACGCCGGGCCACGCCGCGTTTACCGAGATGCGGGCACGGGGGGCCAACGTGACGGACATCGCCGTGCTGGTCGTCGCGGCCGACGACGGCATCATGCCGCAGACCGAAGAGGCCATCAGCCACGCGCGCGCGGCGGGCGTGCCGATCGTCGTGGCACTGAACAAGATCGACCTGCCGGGCGTCAACACGCAGCGCACTTACGAACAACTAGCCGCCAACGAACTGTTGCCCAGCGAATGGGGCGGCGAGACGGAAGTGGTCAAGACGAGCGCCACGACGGGCGAGGGCGTGGACACCCTGCTCGAGACGCTCTTGACCGTGGCCGAGCTGCACGAATACCGCGCGAACCCCGATCGGCCCGGCTTCGGCACGTGCCTGGAGTCGTCGTTGCACGAGGGGCTGGGCGTGGTGGCCAAACTGCTGGTCCAACAAGGGACGCTTCACGTCGGCGACGTGGTCGTTTGCGGAACCGCGCACGGCCGGGTCAAGGCCATGTACGACACGCTCGACCTGAGCCGTCGCTACACGGAAGCCGGCCCTTCCATGCCGGTGAACGTGACGGGCCTCGACCTGGCGCCCGGGGCGGGCGACCGCTTCCACGTTGTTCCAGAAATTACCCAGGCGCGCGAGATCGCGGAAAGCCGCGCGCAGGAAGCGCGGGAACACTCGCTTTCCGGCGGCCAGACGCACGTGACGCTCGAAAACCTCTTCGATCACCTGGGGCAGGCGGAGGTCCAAACACTCAACATCGTTTTACGGGCCGACGTTCGCGGCTCGATCGAGGCCCTTCGCAAGGAGTTGAGCAAGCTGGAACATCCCGAGGTCCAGTTGAAGATCATCCAGGCCACCGTCGGCGGAATTACCGAAGCGGACGTTCACCTGGCCGACGCCTCGAACGCGGTGATCATCGGATTCAACGTCGTGCCCGACGAAGGCGCGCGGCAGTTGGCCGACCGATGCGGAGTCCAGATTCGCCGCTACGACATCATCTATCAAGTGGCCGACGACCTGCGAGCGGCCCTGGAAGGCATGTTGAAACCCGAGAAACGCGAAGCCGAACTGGGCCGCGTGCTCATTCAGCGAGTTTTCCAGATCAGTCGCGTGGGCACGATCGCCGGATGCCGCGTTTTGGCGGGCACCGTGCAGCGCGACGCCCGGGCACGCCTGATCCGCGAGAACCGCGTGATCGGCGAGTACCCGTTGGAGTCGCTCAAGCGAGAAAAGGACGACGCCCGCGAAGTGCGCGAGGGATACGAGTGCGGCATCAAGCTGCGCGGCTTCAATGACCTCAAGGAAGGGGACATACTCGAAGTGTACAAGATCGAGGAAGTGGCCCGGACCCTTTGAGTGTTCCATGCGTTCGCGACGTGTCGAAAAAGCCGCCGAAGCCGTTCGAGAAGTGGTCAGTTGGGCCATCCTCACCGAACTGAGCGACCCCCGGGTCAAGGACGTCACCGTGACCTACGTGGAGGTGTCGGGCGACATGCGCCAGGCGAAGGTCCACGTGTCGATCATGGGCGACGAGACCAAGCAGAAACTGTGTCTGCGGGGATTGCAGCACGCGGCCGGCTTCCTTCAATCGAAACTTGCGTCGCGGATCGACACGCGCTACACGCCGCGAATCGAGTTCCTGCTCGACCGGGGCGTGAAGCAGTCGATTGAGATCTCGCGGATATTGAAGGAAGTCTTGCCGAAGGGCCCGGAGATTGAATCGGAAGAGGGCGCCGAGGAGGAGCCGGCCGACGAAGAGGCGAATGACTCGAATTCCGACGGGGGCACGGACTCGCCGGGAACGGAATTGCCCGCCTAGAGCCCGGAACAAACGTACCTATTTTGCCCGTGGTGAATATTGTTGATTTTTGCAGGCTTCAAGATCCATGTCCACACCCAGCCGCTCCGCTCAATTCACCAAGCTCCACAAGGTGTTGAAGAAGCACTACAAGCCGGCGCCGGTCGTCGCCGAGCGTCCGGTCCTGGAGCATCTCGTGTTCGCGTGCCTGTTGGAAGACGCGCGTTACGACGTGGCCGAGGAAACCTTCGCCACGATCATGGAGGAGTACTTTGACTGGAATGAGATTCGGGTCAGTTCGATCCGCGAGTTGACGGAGACGATGGCTCGTCTGCCCGACCCGCGGGCGGCGGCCACGCGGCTGAAGCGTTCGTTGCAGCACGTGTTCGAAGCGAATTATTCGTTCGACCTCGAGGGCTTGCGCAAGAAGAACCTCGGTCCGGCCGCCGACGCGGTGAAGAAGATCGACGGCGCCACGCCGTTCGGCGTGGCCTACGTCGTGCAGTCGGCGTTGGCCGGCCATTCGATTCCGCTGGACGCCGGCACGCTCGAGGTGATGCGGATCCTCGGAATAGCCACGGATAAAGAGGTGGAAACGGCGTCGATCGCGGGGCTGGAACGGGCGATTCCGAAGAACAAGGGCGTCGAGTTCGGGTCGCTGCTGCACCAATTGGGCGCGGACTTCACCGCGAATCCCTTCGCCACGGACGTGAGGGAGAAACTCACGGAGATCGAGCCCGAGGCGAAGAAGCGTTGGCCCAAGCGGGGCGGTCCGAAGAAGCCGGCGGCCGAGGGCAAGAACGAACCGGCCGACAAGAAGGCGGGTGAAGAGAGGCCCGCCAAACCGGCCGCCGAGGAACCTAAGGTCCGCGCGACGAAGAAGAAGGGCAAGGACGACGCCGCGAAGAAACCGGCCGCTGAAAAGGCGAGGAAGAGCGACTCGCCCCGTCGCAAAGACGCTCCTTCCACGAGCAAGTCGCCCGAGACAACGGCCGGGAAGAAAAAAACCACCGGCGGCCTTTCCAAGCGCAAGCCCCGGTGAGTCGGAGACGCGGCCATGCTCGGTGACGTTGTCGCAAGGTGGGACGGACCGCGGGGCCTTGCCGCGTTGTGCATCGGGCTGCTGTCGGCCGTCGCCATCGTGGGTCCGCCGGTCGTCGCGGCGGCATACGCTCCTTCTCCGGCCCGGACGCTTCTGGAAGATCCGCCCGAGCCGCTTGTGCCGCGGTCGCCTCGCACGGAACGGGAGGAAGACCGTTTATGCGCCTTGGCCCATTTTTCGACCGCGCGGGCCTTTCAACAACGCAAGGAATACGCCGAGGCCCTTCGCCACTACCAACGGGCGCTGCGTTACGACGCGCCGGCGGCCGAGACCGTGTGGCCGATCGTGGCGTTGGCCGAGCAACTCGGGTGGCGGGACGTGCGCGACCGCTACCTGCTCCGCGCGGCGAAACTCGACCCAGAGGCTTTCGATCCGGCGGAGCTCATCGAGCTGGCCGAGATCGTATCAAGCGATGATGAACTTCAAATGGTCGCCGGGTTGTTCGAGACCGCGATCGCCCGGCGCGGCGCGGAGAAGAAAACGTCGCTTGACGTCGTGCTCCGGTGGCGACTGGCCGAAATCCACGTCGCCGCCGAGCGTTACGGGAAGGCGGCCGACGCGGCGGCCGGCGCGCTCGAGGCGCTGGAACATCCCGAGTCGTTCGGCATCGCGCGCGACCAGCTTACGAAATGGTTCGGCGAGCCCCATCCGCCGTATTGGCTTTTCGGCGAATATTTTTTTCTGGCCGGACGACTGGACAAGGCCGAGGCGACGTTCGAGAAAGCCCATCACGCGAGCCCGAACGCCGGTCGGCTGCATTTCGAGTTGGCGCGAATTGACCTGAAACGCCACAAGCCGGCCGACGCTTTGAGTCATTTGGAAGCGTGTCTTGCCGAGGGTTTTTCGGACGAGGGCGCGGCGCTCTGCGAGTTGATGGGCCAGGCGCTCGCCGCGCGGGGTAAATCGGACGAACTGCTCGGCCGCGTCGAAAAACTCGTGGCCGCGCGGCCCGACGACGTGGCGTTGGCCTGTTTCGCGGCCCGGCAGCACGCCGCGGCGGGCCGGCTCGATGAGGCGCTCGCGCGGTATGAAACGCTTCTCGAAAAGCGGCCGACTGCGGCCGTTTATTCGGGCCTGGTCAAGCTCCTTCGCCGGCGCGGCGACGTCGAACGGTTGTTGGCCGTCTTGAGCAAAGCGTCCGCGGCTAATCCCGCGTTGGAGCAACTTGGAGACGAACGGCGGGCGATCGCCGGCGATGCGGCGCTGGTGGACAAGTTGCTTGCGGCGGCGCGAACGCGGCTGGCCAAGGATCCGAGGTCGCTGGGCGCTCGTGCCCCGTTGGCACTGGCTCTTTTGGCCTCGGACGCCGATCGGTCCGAGGCCGCCGGGCCGTTTTTTGAATGGGCCGTGGCGGCCGATCCCGACAACACGTCCGACGCGTTGCTCCTGTGGGGCGGGAATTTAATGGCCCAGGACCAGTACGCCAAGGCGGCCGACGTCTTTCGGCGCGGCGCGGAAGGCAAAGTGTCCGACGAGGATCGGCCCATTTTCCGCTATTATCTGGCCAGCGCGTTGGAGTTGGCCGGGCGAACGGACGACGCCCTGGCCGCCGCGCGCGAGGCGTGCCGGTTGAACAACGAGTCGCCGCTATTGGCCGGGCACGAGGCGTGGATCCTCTACCACGCCGGGCGGAACGACTTGTCGCGGGAGGCCTACGAGCGGTTTCTCGAACGGTTCGACGCCAACCACGCGAGCCCGGGCACGCGTCAGGCGGTGCGCGAGGCGAGGCTTGTTTTATCCCATCTCGAAGTCCAGCGAGGAAACCACAAGGTAAGCGTCGAGCGGCTCGAAGAGGTGCTCGACGAATTTCCCAACGACGTGTCGGCGATGAACGACCTAGGTTTTCTTTGGGCCGATGAGGGGGCGCATCTCGAACGGGCGTTCGCCATGGTCCGCCGCGCGGTGGACGCCGAGCCGGATAACGCCGCCTATCGGGATAGTTTGGGTTGGGCGCTTTATCGGCTGGGGCGGATGGACGAGGCGATCGTCGCGCTGGAAAAAGCGGCCGGCGATTTGCCCGACGGCGAGATTCTCGATCACCTGGGCGAGGTTTATTTGAAATCGGGCAAGAAGACCCAGGCGGCCGACGCCTGGCGGCGCGCGGTCGAAGCCTATCGCAAGGCCGATGAGCCCGACAAGGCGAGAAATGCGGAAAACAGACTCAAGAACGTGGCGGGAGAAGCGGGAGAATAAGATCCTCTTGCCGATCGCTATTGTGGGGAGTTTGTGACACGTGGAGCGGCAGTCCGAGTTTCCTTGCCTGAGTTCCGGCCTGCCATCCGGCGGAGAAAGGCTCAATAGGGCAATAGGCAAGGATAGCATGAGGCATATAATGTGAGGATGGGTCTCACGGCAAAACATAGCGATATCTGAGTAAAGTGAGAGTCAAATGCGGACGAAAGTCAAGGCACGACGCAAGTATTGGATTGCGGAGTTGGCGAAGCTCAGCGGGTCGTTCGGTGATGACTCCACGAAGATGATTCAGGAGCTTCGCGCGGAGATTGCCAAGGAAGGCAACGAGGCCCTGTTTGACCACCTGAGACTGTGCGGGGCCATGCCCGAACAGTACAAGCACGATTCGTCCGAAGAGAAACTCTATTCGAAGTACACCGATGCCGTTGTGTGCGAATCGTTTAGTGCAATTGGCCTTCGAAGCGTCATTCTAGACGCACGAGCGGACAGCGCGGACGTCCAGGCACGTGGGCGTACTTACTCACTTGTGGCCGACGCCAAGGCTTTTCGCTTGAGTCGAACCGCGAAAAATCAGAAGGATTTCAAGGTACAAGCCATGGACGGCTGGCGGACAGGGCTTGACTACGCGGTTCTCGTTTGTCCGATCTATCAACTTCCAGGTCGGACGAGTCAGATATATCAACAGGCAATTACTCGGAATGTTTGCATCATCAGCTACTGTCATTTGACCGCTCTGGTTGGACTTGCCGTACGGAAGGGGAGTTCCACCGCGATCAAAGGACTTGGCAAGATCTTGGCAAGCGTGTCCCTTCTTCATCCCAGTAAAAATGCGATCGATTATTGGAAAGGAATCAACGGGGCGCTTGTGGAGTCGCTCAAGAGCGATTGCGATCTCTGGGACGCTGAAAAAAGGGCCTCACTCGAAACCTTGAATCTGGCGAAGGACGAGGCATTGGCGTATCTAAGAACCGAACGCAACAGGTTGTTGGCACTCTCCCATAAACAGGCCCTCGATGAGCTTATCCGCTCCGCCGGGCTCGATTCCCGCATTGCACAGGTGGAACGCGTCGAGCATGGTCGGTTGCTAGGAGGCTAGATCCATGAGCGCGAAATACAAACTGGATAGTCTCTCGGCCACCGACGGAATCCTCGGCGTGCGGAAGCTTGCCGAATCCAGCATCCATCTTATCCTGAGCGACATTCCTTACGGCATAGGGGCGGACGAATGGGACGTCCTTCACAACAACACGAATTCGGCTTTTTTAGGTAAAAGCCCGGCGCAAGCAAGGGCCGGCGCGGTGTTTCGCCGAAGAGGCAAGCCACTCAATGGGTGGTCCGAGGCCGATCGCCAGATACCCTTGGAGTATCAACGGTGGTGCGAATCGTTCGCCGGAGATTGGTTGCGCGTGCTCAAGCCGGGCGGCTCGGCCTTGGTTTTTGCCGGTCGGCGTCTTGCGCATCGCTGTATCGTCGCGCTGGAAAATGCTGGGTTTACGTTCAAGGATTCATTGGCTTGGCTCCGCGAGTCGGCCCCGCATCGTGCCCAGCGATTGAGTGTCGTGTTTCAAAAACGCGGCGACGAGGCTAATGCGGAGAAGTGGGAAGGGTGGCGAGTTGGCAATCTCCGTCCCACTTTCGAACCCGTTCTGTGGTTCGTAAAACCTTACCAGATTGGTACAACGATCGCGGACAATGTGTTGATCCACGGCATTGGCGCCTTCAATGAGCGAGCCTTCACGGCCTACGAACAGTCGCCGGACAATGTCTTGAGGTCCGGCTTCGCCAAAGGCGAGAGTGGGCGTCATATCGCCCAGAAACCCGTGAAACTCCTTCAGGCTTTGATTGAACTCACAACCATGCCGGGACACCTCGTTCTCGATCCCTTTTGTGGGAGCGGTTCGACCCTGGTGGCGGCCAAGAATTCCGGTAGGCGTTACCTCGGATTCGAGATTGATTCCGAGGCCGTCAAGATTGCGCAAGAACGTCTCGCGCCGGATATGTTCGAAGCACTGGCCGTGCATGAGGGGCAAGAAGGCTAGAAGACCGGACGCGGAGCAGACACTGGACCGGGTGGCATTTTGAACATTGCCGACTAGAATCATCGTGATACTTCAATAACACCAACGGCATTGAGAGAACGGTTATGTCAGGTCATTCGCATTGGGCGGGCATCAAACACAAGAAGGCCCTGGTCGACGCCAAACGGGGCAAGCTCTGGAGCAAACTGGCCAAGGCGATCATCGTCGCGGCCAAGTCGGGCGGCGGCGATCCCGACGCCAATCTCCGGCTCCGCTACGCCATCGACGACGCCAAGGCCGTCAGCATGCCCAAGGACAACATCCAAAGGGCCATCAAAAAAGGGACCGGCGAACTCGACGGCGGCAATCTTGACGAGATCGTGTACGAAGGCTACGGCGCGGGCGGCGTGGCCATTCTCTGCGAAGTGCTCACCGACAATCGCAATCGCACCGCGCCCGAGATTCGCAAGATCTTCGAGCTGGCTAACGGGAAACTGGGCGGCACGGGCTGCGTCGCCTGGATGTTCGAGTCGAAGGGTCTTTTTCTCATTCCGACCGACCGCACCACCGAAGACGCACTCATGGAGGTGGCGCTAGAGGCCGGCGCCGACGACGTCAGCACTCAGGGCAAAAACTTCGAGATCACGTGCAACCCGAGCGTGTATCAGAACGTCACCGACGCCCTGGCCACCGCGGGCATCGAGCCGGAGGTGAAGGAGATCACGCGGATTCCGGCCAACACGATCGACCTGGACGCCGACAACGCCCGGAAGGTGCTCAAACTGATGGAACGGCTCGACGATCACGACGACGTGCAGAACGTGTCGTCGAACTTCAATATTCCGGACGAGGTGATGGCGGAGATCGGGGAAGAATGAGTAGGCAGTAGGCAGAAAAGAGGGGAGAGGAATGTTAATAGCCGTCGGCGGGAGCCCACGGGCCTTTCACACTTCACACTTCCCCCATCGCCGCGACGTTTTCCGAGCCTTCCGGCAGGGGTCAATTCGCCCGGGTCGAGGGCCTGTTCGCCAGCCGAGCGACATGCTAAAATTGTCTTATCCTTGCCGGAGTGGCGGAATGGCAGACGCGCTGGACTCAAAATCCAGTGAGTGCAAACTCATGAGGGTTCAAGTCCCTCCTCCGGTACTTTTGGGGCTTTCGGGGCAGACGTTCGGTTCCGCACAAGGACGGGCGGGGGGAACTCTTCACGAGCCACTGTCGGCTTACCGAGGAGGTCGCGTCGCGTGTCGCCGTTCGCCGGGCGAAAGCATCGCTACTTTCGCGGAACAAAAGGCGGCAAAGGCGATTTTCGGCGTTTAGACGAGCAAGGCGAAAACAAGGGCGAAGACGGTCGTGCCGACCATCGCCGCGCCGAGGGCCGTTTTAGCCGCGGTGCCCAGCAGTCGTCCCCAGAAGGCGGCGTGTCCGATGCGGCAGCTTTCGCCCAGCGTGCGGCCTTTCCACTGTTCGCCCAGCACGGCCCCGACGAATGCGCCCAACCCGGCCAGCAGCACCGCACTGACGACGGAACCGACGACGGGTATCGGCAGCCCGATAAAAAGCCCCGCCACGGCCCCGATCAATGAGCCGATCAGCGCCAGCACGGCCCCGCGTCGGCTTCCGCCCGCCTTGGCCGCGCCCAACATGCCGGCGACGAATTCGAGCAGTTCGCCGAGCGTTGCCAAGACAATGATCGCAATGACCACGCC
>DATECS010000198.1:0-5321 GCA_035286785.1 Thermoguttaceae bacterium
CCGGGTGCGCGGCCGCGGCAAGGTCAAGGGCAAGAATGTCTGGGGCTACCACGTCAAAGACGCGATCGGCACGGTCTCGCTCATTCCGTTGCCCTCCGACGAGTCGCTCGCCGAGCACACAAAAACCGTCCTTGCCAATAACCGTCTGTCCGCCGCGCGGCTGGCCCAAATGAAACCCCGCGCCGACGTCGCCCCGCGTCCCGTGCCCGAGCGGATCGGCGAGCCGTCGGTCTTCAAGCACGTGCTCTACATCATCAAGGAGAATCGCACCTACGATCAGCTCCTCGGCGACATGCCCGAGGGCGAAGGCGAGCCGGGCCTGTGCATCTTCGGCGAAAAGATCACGCCCAATCACCACAAACTGGCCCGCGAGTTCGTTCTGCTGGACAATTTCTATTGCAGCGGCACCGTGAGCGCCGACGGCCACCAGTGGACCGACGAAGCCTACGTGACCGACTACGTCGAAAAATCGTTCGGCGGCTGGCCGCGCAGCTATCCCTACTGGGGCGGCGACGCAATGGCCTATTCGGCTGGCGGGTTCCTCTGGGACAACGCCCTGGCCCGAGGAAAAACGCTCCGCGTCTACGGCGAGTTCGTCTCGGCCACCGTTCGCTGGAAGGACCGAGCCCGCAAAGGTCGCCTGACCTACACGGCCTGTCTCCGCGACTATCTCGACAAGACGGGCCTCGTCGAAGTGAAGGCCACGGCGGCCATCAAGACGCTCGAACCGCACATCTGCCCCACTTCGACCGGCTTTCCGTTGCTGCTGACCGACCAATTCCGCGCCGACCAGTTCATCAGCGAACTAAAACGCTATGAACAGCAGGGCGAACTGCCCAACCTGATGATCATGTTGCTGCCCAACGACCACACGGCCGGCACGCGGCCCGGCATGCCCACGCCGGCGGCCGCCGTGGCCGACAACGACCTGGCGTTGGGCCGCATCGTCGAAGCGGTCAGCCGCGGCCGCTTCTGGCCCGAGACGTGCATCCTCGTCGTCGAGGACGACCCGCAAGCCGGCTTCGACCACATCGACGGTCATCGGACGGTCGCCCTGGCCATCAGTCCCTACACGCGGCGTCATTTCGTCGACAGCACCAACTACAACCAGGTGAGCCTGGTCCGCACGATCGAGCAGATCCTGGGCCTGCCGCCGATGAACCAACTCGACGCCGCGGCCACGCCCATGGCAAGCTGCTTCACCGACCGGCCGAATTTCGAGCCCTACACCGCCGCCGAAAGCAACGTCCCGTTGGACCAGATCAACAAGCAGGTCGCCGAACTCCGCGATCCGCGGGCGCGACACTGGGCCGAAGCCTCGATCCGCCAATCGTTCGACCAGGTCGACGAAGCCGACGAGGACACGCTCAACCGCATCCTCTGGCACGCCCAAATGGGCCGCGACGACACCTACCCCGCCTGGGCCGCGCTGGCCGCGCCAGAAGAATCGGAAGAAGAGGAAGATTGAAAAACCGCGTACACGACTACGCCGCGCGACTCCAAACCCACGAACCGGCCGGCAACGAGGCGATCAAGGCCAAGCTCGACGAACTGCCTGCGGACCACCGCGCCCCGGCCCGCCGTTTCCACGAGCAACGGCAGTAGCTCGCCCTTCTTTCTCCTCTTTGCGTCCTTCGCGTCTTCGCGGTGAGCAAACCACCCGCCGGGCCCAGTCCCTACGCGCCGGCCGGGCCGCGAAGTATAATAGTAGGTTTAACCCGTCCGAACGACCTGCGTCCATAAGAACCCCTCCACTCGCGTATGAAACATATTCGGAACTTCTGCATTATCGCCCATATCGATCACGGCAAGTCCACGCTGGCCGATCGACTGATCCAGGCCTGCGGCGGCGTTTCCGAGCGCGAGTTTCGCAATCAACTGCTCGACTCGATGGACATCGAGCGCGAACGGGGTATCACCATCAAGAGCAACTCCATCACGCTCTCCTACCACGCGGCCGACGGCCAGGAATATCTCTTCAATCTGATCGACACGCCGGGCCACGTCGATTTCTCGCACGAGGTGCGCCGTTCGCTTATGGCGTGTGAAGGCGCTCTGTTGGTGGTCGACGCTTCCCAGGGCGTCGAGGCCCAAACGGTGGCCAACCTCTACCAGGCCATCGACCACAATCTGACCATCCTGCCGGTGATCAACAAAATCGATCTGCCGGCCGCCGACATCGATCGCGCCCGCGAGGAGATCGACGCCGACCTGGGCCTCGATCCGTTCGAGGCCATTCCCGTCTCGGCCAAGACGGGCCAGGGCATCGACGCGGTTCTGGCGGGCATCGCCGAAAAACTGCCCGGACCCAAGGGCGATCCCGACGCGCCGCTGAAGATCCTTGTGTTCGACGCCCAGTTCGATCGCTATCGCGGCGTGATCCTCCAGTGCCGCGTCATGGACGGCACGGTCAAGCCGGACGACGTCGTCCATTTCATGCACTCCGGCTGGGATTACACGGTCGAGGAAGTCGGCATCAATCGGCTGAAGTCCTATCCCCAACCGCAGCTCAGCGCCGGCGAGGTGGGCTACGTTATCGCCGGAATCAAGAGCGTGCGCGATATCGAAATCGGCGACACCGTCACCCACCGCGACCGCCCGGCCGCCGAACCGATCCCCGGCTACAAGAAGGCCAAACAGGTCGTCTTTTCGTCGATCTATCCGATCAATGCGGACGAGTACCGCGAGCTGGCGCAGGCCATGGACAAGCTGGCCATCAACGACGCCTCGCTCACCTACGAGAAAGACAGCTCCGCCGCCCTGGGCTTCGGGTTCCGCTGCGGATTCCTCGGCCTGTTGCATCTTGACGTGATCCAGGAGCGATTGCAGCGCGAGTTCGACATCGGCCTGGTTGTCTCGGCCCCGTCGGTCAAGTACAACGTCAGTCTGAAGGACGGCCGCGTGATCGAAGTCGACAACCCGGGCAATTGGCCCGACCCGATGAAAATCGCCGGCGTCACCGAGCCGTACATCAAGGCGTCGATCCTCACGCCCGAGGAGTACGTCGGCGCGGTCATGGACCTTTGCCGCGACTATCGCTCGGCCGGCCAGCAGATGAGCTACCTGGCCGTGGGCCGCGTCGAGGTGACGAGCGAAATGCCGCTGGGCGAGGTGCTTTTTGATTTCTACGGCAAGCTCAAGACGGTCACTCGCGGCTACGGCTCGTTCGACTACGTCACGATCGACTATCGCGAGACCGACGTCGTGAAGGTCGAAATCCTGATCAACGGCGAACCGGTCGACGCGCTGGCCTATCTGGTCCATCGCGACAAGGCCCGGGCCCGCGCGATGCACTACTGCGAGCAACTGGCCGAGGCGATTCCCCGCCACCAGTTCAAGATCCCGATCCAAGGCACGATCGGCGGCAAGATCATCGCAAGGACGACGATCAATGCCTACCGCAAGGACGTCACGGCCAAATGCTACGGCGGCGACGTGACGCGCAAGAAAAAACTCCTCGAAAAACAAAAGAAGGGCAAGGCCCGCATGAAACAGGTCGGGCAGGTGCAGATTCCGCAGAAGGCGTTTATTTCGGTGCTGGCGGCGGATAGGAAATAGCAACCGTAGGCCGGGTCGTGACCCGGCAACATCGTTTGGCTTCGACGGGCTTTCGCCGGGTCGCGACCCGGCCTACGGTTTTCACAACGCTGGAACTACTGAAATCAGGGTTGCAGGCCGTGGCCGGGCGGGGTATCCTGATCAATATGAACCTCACGCCTGAAGATCGTCGCGCGTCGCACGACACTGCCCGTCTGACGCCGCGCGAGCGATTGGAACGTTTCGCCGCGTTGCAGCGCCGGGCCGCGCAACTGCTTGCCGCGTCGCCCGAAGGCTACCGGCAGTACTGGACTCGCAACCTGCGCCAGCGCAGCATTCATGAAAAGTTCTGACGATCTACTGAACGTCTTTCAGAATAGCCAGGGGTGGAGCGCAGCGATGGCGACCGCGTAGCGGTCAAATGTGAATAGCCGTGAGTGGAGCGCAGCGCAACCCACGGTTGCAAGTAAAAAACCCACGAAAGCCGCGTAGCGGCGTCACGATCGCGCCCCGCGAATGATTGTAATGCCGCTACGCGGCATCGCCCCGCACGCCTTCAATTCCGGGGGTTCCGCTGCGCTCCACCCCCGGCTACTCACATCGCGCCGCTAACGCGGCAAAATGCGACCGGACGGACGGCACTCAATTCCCAACCGTTCCGCCCGTGCCACCCTGCCGACCGCATAGCGGTTCCATTCGAGGAATTGGACTCACGCCAAATATCGCTCATCGAACGCAACCCCGTTTTCGCGCAACAATCGCCGATATTCGTCGAGCAGCGATTCCGTGCGGTGATGCTCGGCCTGGCCCTTGATGTATTCGATGATCGCGTCCTTTCCGGCGAACGTCGCCGTGAACGCGCCGTATCCGTCCTGCCACCCTTCAAACCGAGGGAACTCCGCCTGCCCCTTGAGCCACCGACTGCTGCCGGTCTTCATCTCTTTCACGTAATCGGCCAACGACAAGGTGGTCGGCATCGCGGTCAAAATATGAACGTGATCGTCGACGCCCCCGATGCGATACAGATGGCAATCGAGATTCTTGTGGATTCCCCAGACGTAGCGATATAGAACCTCCCGATGCCCGTCGGGCAACGTCCGCCCGCGATTCTTCGTCGAGAAAACGACGTGAAACAACAATTGGGTATAGGTATTCGGCATGACGCCCCCTCCATGCAACGTATCGCCGCCGGCGCGGCCGAGCTCGAATCGCCGCATCATAACCGCGGATCACGTTCCGCTCCACCCCCGCGACAAGCATAGCCGGGGGTGAAACCGACCGCGTAGCCGTCATATTCGAATGGCCGGGGATGGAGAATAGCCGGGATGGAATAGCCGGGGTGGAGCCGACCGCGTAGCGGTCCAATGTGAATAGCCGGGGGTGGAGCCGACCGCGTAGCGGTCCAATGTGAATAGCCGGGGGTGGAGCGCAGCGATTGCGACCGCGTAGCGGTCAAATGTGAATAGCCGTGGGTGGAGCGCAGCGCAACCCACGGTTGCAAGTAAAAACCCCACGAAAGCCGCGTAGCGGCGTTACCATCACGCTCCGCGAACAATCGTCATGCCGCTACGCGGCATCGCCCCGCGCCTTCGATTCCGGGGGTTCCGCTACGCTCCACCCCCGGCTACTCACATCACGCCGCTAACGCGGCATAATTCGACCGGCCGGACGGCACTCGACGTCCAACCATTCGGCCCGTGCCACCCTACCGACCGCGTAGCGGTCAAATGTGAATAGCCGTGGGTGGAGCGCAGCGCAACCCACGGACCCGGATTCATTCACCG
>DATECS010000199.1:0-3578 GCA_035286785.1 Thermoguttaceae bacterium
ACCTGGACGTTCGCATCCAGCGCGATCAAGCGGTCGGGCTGATGGGCGTGACGATCGAATCGGTGCTGGACAACTACAACGAGTACATGGACTACAACAGCACGACGACCCAATCGGACCGCGGCGAAATGCTTTTCACGCTATTGGACTTCTTGCGGGTGGTGAGCAGTTACGATCGGGTCGCGTGGAATTTGCAGCCGTTGGTGCTGGCGCACGAGGTGTTGATCCACTCTGGGCGGATCGAGGCGGCCGCGCTGTGGCGCGAGACGTTCGCCGACCAGACCGATCCGCTGGCCGAGGACCACCTGCGGCGGATGCGGAGCTTGCAGCGGGAATACGGCATGCAACTGCGAAGCGTGGCGGACCGACTGGGCGAGCGTTTCGTGCGGCCCTTGGACAACGACCGGCTTCGGGCTCTGGTCGGGCCGGCGGTCGAACAGGCCCGGGGAAACGGCAAACGGGTCGCGTTCAAGCAGCTTGAAGCGGAGATTGACGCTCTGACCGAAGAACCGTCGGGCGCGGGGTTCGTCGTGCCTGAGTGGCTCGAATCGCTCGAAGACGAGGCCGAACGCCATCGGACCGACGGACGGCTGGGCGAGGAATCCGTCGAGGAGGACGAGGAGTTTTGGGAGGGGCCGCGAGCGTCCGTGTCGCTCGAGCAGGCACGGGAACAGATCCTTGAATGGGCCGAAGAAGTGGATTTGTTGGAGTGATTGAGAGTGTCTAGAAATTCGGACTCCACGAGAAAACCGAGCCGCGACCGTGAGGGAGCGGTGACAGCTTGATAGGCATTCAACCGCTCCCTTACGGTCGCGGCTCGGTAAAGTCTGTGAAAGTCATATTTTGGCGAATTAAATTCCCGGATAGCCTCGAATAATTCAGTGGGACGCAGCGCACCATTATGCCCGGACCATTCAACGACCGAATGACGACATCCGGTCCGGCAAAAACCGCCGCGACACGGGTTCCACGCGTGGTCGTGCTGTTGGGCGTGGTGAGCTTCTGCATGGACGTCTCGTCGGAGATGATCCATTCGCTGCTGCCGGTGTTTTTGGTGTCGTCGCTGGGCGCGAGCATGGTGATGCTTGGGGTGATCGAGGGGATCGCGGAGGCGACGGCGTCGATCACCAAGGTTTTTTCCGGCGCTTTGAGCGATTGGCTGGGACGCCGCAAACCGTTGGCCGTGCTGGGCTACGGGGTTGCTGCGTTGACGAAGCCGCTGTTTCCGTTGGCCACTTCGGCGGCTTGGATATTTACGGCGCGCTTTGTGGATCGGATCGGCAAAGGGATACGCGGGGCGCCGCGCGACGCACTGGTGGCCGATTGCACTCCGCCCGAAGTGCGCGGGGCGGCGTTTGGATTACGGCAGTCGATGGACACGGCCGGGGCGCTGGTCGGCCCATTGGTGGCGCTGGGGCTGATGGTGGTTTTGGCCGATAACATTCGCACGGTTTTTTGGATCGCGGTCGTGCCGGCGTTTGTGGCGGTGGCCGTGCTAGTGATCGGCGTGAAGGAACCGAAGCGACACGCGGAGGAGAAGGCTCGACAAGAACTTCCTCATTGGCGCGATCTGCACTCGCTGGGTGGGCCGTTTTGGACCGTCGCCCTGATTGGCGCCGTCTTCACGCTCGCGCGGTTCAGCGAGGCCTTCCTGGTGCTTCGCGTCAGCAACGCGGGCCTCGCGCTGGCATGGACGCCGCTGGCGCTGGTCGTGATGAATCTGACGTATACCATGTCGGCGTATCCGGTCGGTTGGGTTTCGGATCGGCTGGGTCGCAACGGGCTGCTGGCGTCGGGACTGGTGGTGCTTATCGTTTCCGACGTCATGTTGGCCCTGGGACAACAGGTCTCCGTGGTGATGCTCGGCATTGCGTTATGGGGCTTGCACATGGGACTGACCCAGGGGGTCTTGGCCGCGATGGTCGCCGACACGGCCCCGGCGGCGCTTCGCGGGTCGGCGTTTGGCGTATTCAATTTTGTGGGAGGCATCGCCGCCTTGGTTGCAAGTCTATTGGCCGGGGTGTTCTGGACATGGCAAGGACCGGAGCTGACGTTCGTGGCCGGCGCGGTGTTTTCGGCCCTCGCGCTGGCGGGGTTGATGTGGTGGCGGGTGCGGTTGGTGAGGCAATGAACGTGGACATGTCTCGCTTGCCGAGAATCCGGCCTGGCAGTAGGATGATTATCTGGCAATTGGGCGGAAGGGGAGCGTTGGTTTATTGACAGACAGGAATGTCTGTCCTCCTGGGGTGGCGGGAACATTCGTACCGTGAGCCGAAAGGGTCGCTGATGAACTCGCTTTGGCTGGTGATCACCGCGTTGGCGGCTTTTCTTGTCGCCTATCGGTTCTACGGGGCGTTTCTGGCGGCAAAGGTGGCGGTTTTGGACGACCGCAATCCGACGCCCGCCCATCGGCTGCGCGACGGGGTGGACTATCATCCGACCAAGCGGCTCGTGCTGTTCGGGCATCACTTCGCGGCGATCGCGGGGCCGGGTCCGTTGATTGGCCCCGTGTTGGCGTCGCAATGGGGTTACTTTCCCGGCTTCACGTGGATCGTGATCGGTGCGTGTCTGGCCGGGGGCGTTCATGATTTCGTGATCCTCGTGGCGTCGGTGCGGCAGGACGGGCTGTCGCTGCCGAAGATTGCCCGGGCGACAATCGGGCCCGTGGCCGGAACGACGACCGCGATGGCCACGCTGTTCATTGTGGTGGCCGTGTTGGCCAGCGTGGCGATGGTGGTGGTGAAGGCGCTGAGCCACAGCTCATGGGGCATGTTTACGATCCTCGTCACCATCCCGGCCGCGCTGTTGACCGGCGCCTGGATGTACAAGATTCGGCCCGGCAAGGTGGGCGAGGCGTCGATCATCGGCGTGTCGATCGTCATGCTGGGCGTGATCCTGGGCAAGCCGTTCGCCGATTCGCCCTTGTTGGGGCACTACCTGGTTTTCGACGAAAAGACGCTGTCCGTCTTATTGCCGAGCTACGCGGCGCTCGCGTCGATTCTGCCGGTCTGGGTGCTGATGTGCCCGCGGGACTATCTGAGTTCGTACATGAAGATCGGCGTGATCGCGGTGTTGGCGGTGGGCGTGTTCATCGCCCAGCCCACGCTGAAAATGCCGGCCACGACGCCGTTTCTGACCGGGGGCGGGCCGGTGGTCTCCGGCACGGTTTGGCCGTTCGTGTGCATCGTGATCATGTGCGGGGCACTATCGGGGTTCCACGCGCTGATTGCCTCGGGCACGACGCCCAAGATGATCAACAAGGAATCGGACATGCGTCCGATCGGCTACGGGGCCATGATCCTCGAGGGATTCGTGGCCCTGACCGCGCTGGTGGCGGCCTGCGCCTTGGAGCCGGGCGATTATTTTCGGATCAACACACCCCAGTCGACGTCGGCCGAAGTGGCCAAATACGATACGATGGTCGAGTCGCAGCGCCGGCACGGCTGGAACCTGGCGCCGAAGGAACTGCCGTCGCTGGAAAAGGGCGTGCGGGAGAAGCTGGTCGGCCGGACGGGCGGCGCGGTGACGCTGGCGGTGGGCATGGCCAAGGTGTTTTCGAGCCTGCCGTTGATGAAGAG
>DATECS010000200.1:0-3336 GCA_035286785.1 Thermoguttaceae bacterium
AGCCCCTGATAGCCGTAACGGATGCCCAGCACCTCGGGCACGCCGTAGTTCAGGTGTGATTCGAGAAAGACCGACCGGATGACGTTGTTCAGCCCCGGACACAACCCGCCGCACGTGACCACGGCCGCCCGGGTCCGCGCGGGATCAAAGAACAGCTTCGCCCGAGCGCCGGCTTTCTCGAAGAAGAGTTCGTCGTCGCCCGCCGACGGTCCGCCGCGGCAAACGTGCAACTCATGACGCACGAACAAATCATCCGGCACGAATCGCCCGCGGCCGCCGCCCGCCACGTGCGAACGACGCAACGGCGAGGGAAATCGGCACTCGCCCAGCGTCGCAATTGGAACAAATCGGCCTCGCGCGCTCACGGCATGAATTCCTGTCTCTTCAAACCCGATGAAAAAACGGCATAACGTGGAATCAGCCTAGCCCAAAATGGCCCACGACTCAATACCATCCCACCCACGGCCGATTCGTGGTATAATGGCCGGAATTGGCCGTTTTCGACAAACCGGAGGTAGTTCGACTCATGGATTATTGGGCACACGGAGGGATGGTTCTGCTCAACGTGGCGATGACGCTGGTCGACGCCGCCGGGTTGTATTACGTCTATCGCCGTCGCACCGCGGTCCGATGGTGGCAAGCCGGACTCTTCGCCGCCGGCGCGAGCCTGTCCCTGTTGGTCTTGTTCGCGTTCGGTCCCGCGTTCCTTTCCCGGATACGTCCAGTCCAATACCAATCCTTCCCACTGGTTCGGGCGGCCGCTTACGTGATTTTCGTCCACGCGACTCTCTGCCTGTCGGGCGGCGCCGTCTTGCTGCGTAAAACGGCTCGTCGAACCGCCGTCCTCTCGGCGCTGGGGGCGGTGTCGCTCGTGGCGGTGGCCCTCGACGCGTTCTGGATCGAACCCACGTGGCTCGAAGTGACTCACCTGCGGATCACAAGCCCCAAGGTGGACCGCATGATCCGCGTGGCCGTGCTGGCCGATCTTCAAACCGACCAGGCGGGCTTGTACGAGCGACGCGTCCTGGAACGCCTTCGAGCGGAAAAACCGGACGTCGTCATTCTCGCCGGCGATTACGTCCAGACTTTGTACGATCGTCACGACAAGATCCGCAAGGAACTCAACACGCTCATGCGGGAAGTCGGACTCGACGCCCCCGAAGGAGTCTTCGCCTTGGAAGGCAACATCGATATGGGCAATCCTTGGCCCAGACTCTTCGAGGGACTGCCCGTTTTGCCAATCACGGCGACCCGATCGTTCGACGTCGGCCCCATCCGCCTCACGTGCCTTTCCGTCGGCGAGTCATTCCATCCCGGCCTGCGGGTGGCGCGCGGCGAGCCGGATCGGTTCCACCTCGTGGCGGGCCACGGTCCGAATTTCGCCCTCGGTCGAATCGACGCCGATCTGCTCGTGGCCGGTCACACCCACGGCGGCCAGGTCCAACTGCCCCTGCTCGGACCCGTGACCACCGGCTGCCTCGTCCCGCGCGACTGGGCCTCGGGAGCGACCGACTTGCCCGGCGGAGCCAAGCTCGTCGTCTCGCGCGGCGTCGGCATGGAACGTGGCCTCGCCCCCCGCCTCCGCTTCCTCTGCCGCCCGGAGTTGGTCATCATCGACATCGTGCCGGAATAGTCACGCGATTCTCGGCGCCATGACGGCCGAAGATAGGCTGTTGTTGACGACCGCTCCGGAAGAAAAAAGCGGATCGACCGCCCGCACTAACCGCTTGAAACTCGACGGCTGCTGTAACTTGCGCATCGCGCTGGCTTCGATTTGCCGCGCCCGTTCGCGCGTGACCTGAAACTGCTGGCCGACGCTCTTCAAGGTGTGGGCGCATCCGTCGGCCAGACCGTAACGCATCCGGATCAGCTCCCGTTCGCGTTCCGTCAGGCCGCGCATCGCCTCCGACAAGCCCGACGCCAGCGCGTGATGACAGACTTCGCGCTGCCGGTCGTGTTGGCGATGGTCGACGAGCGTTTCGCCCAGCGACTTCCGCTCGTCGCCGTCGACCGGCTCCTGGAGCGACCGCGGCACGCGCGACATGCTTATCGCCACTTGCGTCTTCTCGACCGACAGCCCGACCGCGGCGGCCGTCTCCTCGGCCGAAACGTCGCGGTCGTTCCGATGGGCCAATCGCTCCGCCGCCTCGCGGATCCGGTGGACCCGATCGACCATGTGCGCCGGCAGTCGGATCGTCCGGCTCTGGTCGGCGATGGCTCGAGTAATGGCCTGGCGAATCCACCACGTCGCGTACGTGGCGAACTTGAATCCCCGCGTGTGGTCGAACTTGTCGGCCGCCCGGAGTAGTCCCGCGTTGCCCTCCTGAATCAAGTCGGGAAAGCTCAGTCCGTAATTGCGATAGCGTTTGGCGATCGAAACGACCAGCCGCAAATTACCGGCGGCCAACTCCTGGCGCGCGTCGGCGTGGCGTCGCTGCCAACGCTCGATCCGCGCAAGCCGCCGCCGCAGCGTCGAAGGACTTTCCAGCGTCATTTGCATCAGCCGCGCCAAGTCGGCCCGATGCCGCGCAACGGTCTCCTCCTCGCCCGGCCGATCGCCCAACTCGCGCGGTTCGGTTTCCAATGCGTCCATGCGCCGGCTGATTGCCCGAAGTGAATGGAGAGTCTTCAACAAGCGGCTGGTGCGCGGACCGGTTTCTTCGACCAGGTGGAACGCCTTGGTTCGCCGGGCGACGATCCGCCGCCACGCCACGCGCCGCGCGCTCGTCGGCAGCCGCCGATCGACGACCGTGTCGAAATCGTGCTGGTTGCGATGCAACAGTTGGTCGAGCGTTTCAAGATTGGGCGACAGACGCTTCCGAATCAGCCGTTTGGCCGCCACGTTGCCCAACGCCACGTCCACCACGCCGTCCAGCCGGGTTTTGCCCTCCAACGCGACCTGGAAGAGTCGGGTGACGGTATTCAGAACATAATCGGTCGTCAGCAACTCCCGCCGAAGATTCGCCCGGGCCGCCGCCACGCGACGCGCCGCCGCGATTTCCTCGTCGCGTCGCAGCATGGGCAGCCGACCCACTTGTTCAAGATACATGTCAACGGTCTGGGCGTCGGTCGTGTCCATAAGGAAACTTCGCTGAGAGAGGGGAGAGGGAAGCCAAGTCAGGGCCAGCCCGGGGGACGTACACACGCCCCCTGAGGGCCGGGCTGACCAACTTCTTAGAGAGAGCCATGAGAGGACCAAGGCTTGGGAGGCAGCCTCGTTCCATTAGTCTGTTTCCACCCCGAAAAGAATCTTGCGGAATTTTCCCGCAATTCAATCCAAAAGTAGGGTGCGCCGAGACGCACCAAGAAATGTAGGGGGGGGCGATCGAAGCGAGC
>DATECS010000201.1:0-2359 GCA_035286785.1 Thermoguttaceae bacterium
CGGGGTTTATGCAGCCCCTAAAATTTTTCCTTGCGATTGGTGCCTATTTTGGTGCTTTTTGCGTTACGCTCGGATGTGTGAAAATCGGCACGACCAAAGAAATCCCTTGTTTTTAAGGCTCGCCGGGGTGTGAACGGTTACATCCGGGCCTGTAAGAAATCTTGTGGGAAAGGAAGTAAAGCTGCCATGTGGGAATCGGTGTATTCTACCAGGGCGCGTACGGGTAACGGAACTGCGGGGGGCGGTTTTTTTGAAGGACTCTCGGGCGTGACGCACGGGTCCAACACGAGCGATCTCTGTCGGTCAACAGTGGGCCATTCTCGCCAACCTGGTGAATTCGAGGCTTTCAAAGCATCGTAGGCCGGGTTGTGACCCGGCGCAGAGTGCTGAATATCGGGAGCTATGGTCACGCTTTGTAGCTGTGGCATACCCCGCGGCTCAGAAAAGACGCTCACGCGAGCGAACGCACATTTTTCGACACAATCTCCGCGATTCTTGCGTTGGTTTCATCATCCTTGACGGCCACGCGAAACGCCCGTGGTTCCGACTGCTTCATCATCGAACCCACGTCGCGAAGAAACAGACCCTGCCGACGACAACGGGCGATGAATTCGGCGGCCGTGAAACGGTCTTCCCGCAAATGGCAGAGCAAATAATTCGCCGTGCCGGGGTGGACCTCGATCCTCCCCGAGGATTCCAACGCAGCGGCCAGACGCCCGCGCAGCCGATGTGTTTCGCGATAACGGTCGCGGTAGTATTCCGGGCTGTCGAGCGCGGCCACCGCCGCGATCTGTCCCGGCAAACCGACGGCCCAGGGCGGAGTGACGGTCAGAAGCTGCCTGGCGATTGCCGCCGGCGCGCAAAGATAGGCCGCGCGGACGCCGCTTAACGCATAGACTTTCGACATCGACTTCGAAACCACGACGTTCTCGCTCGCGGCGGCAAAACGCTCCAGCGATTCCTCTTGCCCCACGTAATCGACGTAAGCCTCGTCTATCCAGAAGCGGGTGCCGACCGGCGCGCGGCCGAGAACCGTCTCCCATTCCGCTCGCGGAACATGCACGCCCGTCGGATTATTCGGATTCACGAGCGCCACGAGGTCGTAACCTTGACGCAGCCGCTCCTCCAGCCTCGCGAGATCGAGACGATAACCCTCGCGGCGATCAAGCGGCAAGCGGTCGACGCGGCATTTGATCAGACGCTCCAACACGTGGGCGTATTCACCGTAGGTGGGATCGAGAATCAGCACGCGGGAGGCCCGCGTAAGCCACTGGTGAAACGCCAGAAAAATCAGATTGGATGACCCCGCCCCGGGAACGAGACATTCAAACGGCACGCCCCGCGCCCGGGCAATCGCCCGGAGCATGCCGTCGCAGCCCGTCGGAGGCGAAGTTCTCAGGATCCAGTCGAGGTGTTCGCGCAACCGAGCGAGCACCGCGGGCGCGGGCGGAAACCAGGCGTCGAGCACGTCGGCGTTGATGATCTCGCGTCGCCGTTCGAGTCGTTCAAACTCGTCGCCGATCGCCTCGAAGAACCGTCCACCGTGACGGCATCGCCCGGGCTCGATCCACGGCATCGCCAGCCGCCAGTCGACGCGGGACGCGATGCGCTCTAGCGCGCGCTCCCAACGGCCGAGTTGTTTTCGGCCGTCGGCCACGCTGATTTCCATCAGCTCGAATTCCACGGCGCCGCAACGAATCGTTTGCCCCAGCGCGTGGAACCCGATCTTGCGGTAAAGCGACAGCACTTCTCGACGCCCGATGGCCACGATCCGCGAGCCCCCGCGGGCCTCGATCCAGCGGAACGCGCCGTACATCAGCAGACCGGCCAACGGACTCGAACGGTACGGCGGCATGACGGTCAAAAGCCGCGCCTCGTAAAGCCCCTCGTCGAACGAAAACGGCAGCGCGTCGCGCGACACGTATTTGTCAATCGAGTACCGACCGTGGCCGGGCAGAGTGATGCTCACGAAACCAACTATCTTGCCGCCCCGTTTCGCCACAAGATACTCGTTGAAGTCATCCAACGAATCGCGCAATTCACCACGGCTGTTTTCAGGATGCTGGCCAAGTTCGGTCGCGTAAACGGCGTGCCGCATTCGGTGGATTTCTTCGCGGTCCAGCGTCGAGGCTATCTCCAAACGGAATCTCTCATGTCGCTGATCGGAGGTCGCATCCCGCGCTCGCTCAAGGGTCCGCATTGGTTCCACCTTCCTTCCATGCAAGAAATGGCCATTTTCACTCGGTGTTTGGATCGAGCCGAGTCCAACAAATAGCCAGGCGATGGAACCACCGCGATATAACGCCCCAGCAAATAATACGTTCCCCCGCCCCTCGCCCCCCGTCCCCCGCCCCCCGCC
>DATECS010000202.1:0-6980 GCA_035286785.1 Thermoguttaceae bacterium
AGTCTGTGGAGCTTCGAGGCCGCCCAGGCCACGGCCATGAACAGTGGCTCGTAAACGTATCGCCGGAACAGGTCGGGCGTGTGCGTGTGCAGCGAGGCGACTTTCGGGAACAGCCCATGCGGCGAGTGGATATCGTTACGCGGCTGGAGGAACAAGCGAAACAGGATGGCCAGCGACCGCGTGAAAGACGAAGCCGTGTATTGCATGCGTGGGGCGGGAGCGACGTAACCGCAATCCCAGGTCACCGCCCGCTCGACGCGACGGCCGGCCAACAGCCGGCGCCGAACGAGCGCGAGCAACGCCACGAGTCCCAACAAGACGCAAGACCCCATCACGACGCCTGTCAGTGGGCCGGATGCCAAGGAAACGTCCCTCTCCGAAAGGGAGAGAGGACTCCCTTGCGGCGCGACGACGGCCACCGCCGACTGGAGCACGATCGGGCACCACGGCGCGGCCAGGCCGATCGCCACGCACAAGCCGGCCAACACGATCATCGGCCAACGCATAGCCGCGCCGGCTTCGTGCGCGTCATGGAGTTCAGCGCTTCGTGCCTCGCCCAGGAACACAATGCCAAAGGCCTTGGTAAAACAGGCCGCGGCCAGCCCGCCGATCAACGCCAGCCCGCCGACGACCAGCACGCCCAGCAAGGGCCAGGCCGGCGCGTCGAGAGGCGGGCTGCCGAGTCCCGTGACGGCGCCCAGGTAAATCAAAAACTCGCTGACGAACCCGTTCAGCGGGGGTAGCCCGGAAATGGCCGCCGCGCCGACGAGGAACGTCGCGCCCGTGACCGGCATGCGTTTGAGCAACCCGCCCAACCGATCGAGTTCGCCCGTGCCGGTGGCGTGCAGAACGGAGCCCGCGCCGAGAAACAGCAGGCTCTTGAACAGGGCGTGGTTGACGACGTGCAGCAGGCAACCGCTCAACCCCAGGACGGCCATCGCCGGATTGTGGTAGCTGATTCCCAAGACGCCCACGCCGAGGCCCATCGTGATGATGCCGATGTTTTCGACGCTGCAATAGGCCAGCAGTCGTTTCAGGTCGTGCTGCGACAGGGCGTACAACACGCCGAGGATGCCGGAAACGACGCCGATAGTCACCAACGTCCACCCCCACCAGGGCTCCGGCGATCCGAAAAGCGTGAGCATCCGCAACAGGCCGTAGATGCCCGTTTTGATCATCACGCCGCTCATCACGGCCGAGACGTGCGACGGCGCGGCCGGATGCGCCTCGGGCAGCCAGACGTGCATCGGAATCAGACCGGCCTTCGTGCCGAAGCCGATCAGGGCTAGCACGAAGAACACGCCGCTGGGCGCGGCGGCGGTCGATAGATTCTCGAAGTCAAGCGAATCAGCGTCCTTGCTCAACAGCAGAAACAGCGCAAGCAGGAAGGCCGTGCCCAGGTGCATGGCCACCAGATAGACCCAGCCCGCCCGGCGAACGCTTTTTTGTTCGTCGTCGAGTGTGACGAGGAAGAAGGAAGCCAGCGACATGAGTTCCCAAGCGACCAGGAACAGCACGCCGTTTCGCGCGACGACAACCGTCAACATGCTGGCGGTCAACAGATTGAAGAAGAACCACGACACGCCGAGGTTTTTCTTCCCGGCGCGCGCACGCAAGTATTCATTCCCATAGACGGCCGCCAGCATCGTGACCAGCGCGATCACCGCCGCGAAAACCGCGGAAAGCGCATCGAGTTCCATGTTGGCCGAGCCCAGCGGCCACGACCAGGCCCAACGCAGCGACAGCGGCCGGCCCGACGTGAGCACGCCGACCGATTGAACCAGGGCGATCCCGCCGCCGGCCAGCGCGCCGACGGTCCCCAGAAAGCACGCGGCCCTGGGAAATCGTCCGACGGCCGTCGCAAGGACGCCCCCGGTCAACAAAACCGCCAACGCTGTCAAAAACCAAACCATGACGAGGAGACTTTCTAAGGATGCGACGCCGGCGGGGGAATACTCTCGTCGACGAATTGGCTTGCGGCAAGGATCTGTTCCCGCGACCCTTGGCCGGCAATGACGTCCGTGAAAGCCGGTTGCTGGAGCGAATAGCTCAGCCGGGCCAGCAGATGGAGGTGGGCGCGGATCGTGGGGCTGACGATGGTGAACAGCGTGTGGACCGGCCGACCGTCGAGCGCGCCGAATTCGATCGGCCGTTCGAGGAAACAGAGCGTGACCATCGGCTGAAGGATGTGCATCACGATGGGATTGCGCACGTGGGGCACGGCGATCCCGTTGCCCAGCGCCGTCGAACCGAGCGATTCCCGGGCCAAAAGCACCTGGAACAAGAACTGGCGATCAACCCGGTCGGGCAGGGGCATGATTTCGACCAGCGACTGGAGCACGGAACGCTTGTCGGTTCCGCTAAGCCGATAGTGGATGCCGCCCACCCGCAGGGCGTCGGACAGGCTTACGGCGGGCCCGCCCGAGTCCGGCTCGACGAAGATGTCGGCCGAGACGTTTTGCCGTTGCGACGTGGCCCATTCGAGCAATTCGGCCCGATTGAAGCGATACTGCTCGTTGATCCGATAGGCGGGCAACCTACCCTGTTTGACCCAGCGGTAGATCGTCTTTTCGGAAACTTTGAGCAGTTGAGCCGATTCGCGAACGCTCAGATCCATCCCAGTTGCAGCCTCGCCGGCGACCTTCCATGGACAATCGTTGACAAGGGGACGAGTTTAGCCACGCTTGTCCTGGGCTGCAAGGGCAGTTTTTCAATCTCCGAGGTGCGTTCCCATCGTAGGGTGCGTCTGGACGCACCACGTAGGTCAGGCTGTGCCTGACGGCAAAAACGGTTTCTCCTCGGTGCGTCCAGACGCACCCTACGCCCCGCGCACCGGACACGACGCCAACTCCTCCCACAGCCGCGCGCTGGCCCGAATGCCGCGGTGGAAATCGGCCAGCGAAAATTTTTCGTTCGGGCTGTGCGCGTTGTCGTCGCCTTGGCCCCAGCCGAGCAGAAGCACGTCCACGCCTAACTCTTCGGCCAGCACGACCACGATCGGGATCGACCCGCCTTCACGCGTAAAAACCGGCGGCGTGCCGAAGGCCGTCTCGACGGCCCGGGCCGCCGCCTGCGTATAAGGGCTGTCCTCGGAGACCAACACGCCGCGCCCGCCGTGATGGACCAAAAGTTCCATCTCGATGCCCGGCGGACAGGCTTGAGTGAGTTTTTCGCGCAAGCCTTCGACGATCTTCGCCGGTTCTTGGTTGGGCACCAGCCGGAAGCTCAGTTTCGCTCCGGCCGTCGAGGGCAGCACCGTCTTCGCTCCTTCGCCCTGGTATCAGCTCCACAGACCGCACACGTCAAACGTCGGTCGGGCCCAAAGCCGTTCGAGCGCCGTAAAACCCTCCTCGCCGCTGAGCGACGAAACGCCGATGCCCGCCCGATAGGCCGCTTCGTCGAACGCCAATGCGGCCATTTGTTCGCGCTGCTTATCGGTCAGCGGGACCACATCGTCATAGAAGCCCGGGATCTGAATCCGGCCATGCTCGTCCACCAACGCGGCCAGCATCTTGGCCATCGCATTGGCCGGATTGGCGACCGCGCCGCCGAACGAGCCGGAGTGCAGGTCGCGATTGGGGCCTCTCAGCCGCAGGTCGGCATAGACGATCCCCCGCAGGCCGCAGGTGATCGCTGGCCGGCCGGGCCCGAACTGGCTGGAGTCGCTCACCACGGCGCAGTCGCACGCCAATCGTTCGCGATTCGCGCGCACGAACGCGGCCAAGCCTTGTCCGCCACATTCCTCTTCGCCCTCGATGATGAATTTCAGATTGATCGGCAGACGCCGCTCGACCGCCAGCCAGGCCTCGGCGCTCTTGACGTGCGTGAGCATCTGGCCCTTGTCGTCGGTCGAGCCTCGGGCAAAGACGCACCCGTCGCGCACCGTCGGCTCGAACGGCGGAGTGATCCAAAGCTCCAAGGGCACCACCGGCTGCACGTCGTAGTGCCCATAGACCAGCGCCGTCGGCGCGCCCGGCACGTGGGGCGACTCGGCGTAGACCAACGGGTGGCCGTCGGTTGGAATGATCTCCGTCGGAAAACCCATCCGCTCGAACTGCCCGGCCACCCACCCGGCCGCCCGGGCCACGTCGTCGCGATAGGTCGGATCGGCGCTGATGCTGGCGATCCGCAGGAATTCGCACAACTCCTGCTCGAATCGGTCCCGATTGGCGTCCAAATAGTCATTGATCGGTTGCATCAGAAAATCCCTCGCGTGTGACGTCGATTCCGAAAAGGGGTACGGTGCCCGGCATCCGGCCCGAGTGGGTGGTCCGCCGGCTGCTTATGTCCCGAAGAGCCATCCAATATAATGGTATCCATGCCCACGCTCAAGACAGTCACCCTCGGCTGCAAGGTCAATCAATACGAGACCCAATGGGTCCGCGAGGCGTTGGCGCGGCTGGGCTACGAGGACTCGCCCGACGCCCGGCCGGCCGATTTGTGCGTGGTCAACACCTGCACCGTCACGGCCGAAGCCGATCGCAAAAGCCGCAAGCTCATCCGCCAGATGGCCCGAGAGAATCCCGGCACACGGATCGTTGTGATGGGTTGCTACGCCACGCGCCGCCCCGAGGAGGCCGCCGCCCTGCCCGGTGTGTGCGAAGTCATCACCGATAAACGCCGGTTGCCCGAGTGGCTTGCTCGGCTCGGCTTGCACGAGTTGCCGACGGGCGTCACGTCGTTCGACGGTCGCAGCCGGGCTTACGTGAAGATTCAGGACGGTTGCCGGATGGAGTGCGCGTATTGCGTCATCCCCCGGACGCGGCCGGTGCTCGAAAGCCGTCCGATTCCCCATGTGCTCGACGAAATCCGCCGCCTGGTCGACGCCGGCTATCGCGAAATCGTCCTGACGGGCATCCACCTGGGCTACTATGGAGTCGATTTGGTTGAAGAAGATGATCGGCTGTTGACAAGAAAACCGAGCCGCGACCGTGAGGGAGCGGTTTTTGAGTGTAACAAGGTTCAACCGCTCCCTCACGGTCGCGGCTCGGTTTTAGAGAGTCGCGGCTCGGAACATATCGTGAATTTTGGCGAGTACGCGACATCAAGCTCGCCGCCGACGCTGGCTTCTTTGCTGCGAGAGATTGCCCAGCTCGACGGCGCGTTTCGCGTGCGGATCTCCAGCATGGAAGCGGCCGAAGTGACCGACGAGTTGTTGGACGTGATGGCCGAACACCCCGAGCGGATTTGTCCTCACTTGCACGTTTCGATGCAGAGCGGTTCCGACGACGTATTGCGCCGAATGCGGCGCCACTACACGAGCGGTCAGTTCATCGAACGATGCGAACGCATCAAGCGGCGGCTCGATCGGCCGGGCCTGACCACGGACGTGATCGTCGGCTTCCCGGGCGAGACCGAAGCCGACTTCGAGGCGACTTGTCGCGTGGTCCGGCAGGTGGGATTCTCGAAGATCCACGTGTTCCGGTTCAGCCCACGGCCCGGTACCGCGGCCGAGAAGATGCCTGATCCCGTGCCGGGCGAGGTGCAGCAGCGAAGGTCAATGCGGCTTGCCCGGATTGAGCAGGATCTGCGAACCGCCTATTTTGAAGGTCTCCTGGGCGAGCCGCTTTGGGTGCTGGTCGAATCGATCGCAGTCGATCGGTCGGGCTACCTGCTGGGCACCTCGGCACGATACGTGCCCGTGGTGCTGCCGGGTGGTGCGGACCGCGTTGGTCAATTGGTCCGCGCGACGGCCCAATCTGTTGAAAATGGGCAAATTTGGGCCGAACCGACCTGATTAACCCCGACTTCACAAAACCGAGCCGCGCTCTGTGAGGGAGCGGTGGAACTTCACGAGAGACTACCGCTCCCTCACAGTCGCGGCTCGGTTCGGGGTAATCCGCTCTGGCACGGACAGGGGTCATCTGCTAGACTCCCCCACCCTTGGTATCCGTCGGGAGTCCGTCTTTGGACTTGGACCCCGGCGGACGAAGCTGCTACGACCTTGCACGAAGTTGCACGGAGGCAATTACGATGCGGAATCGACGGACTTTTGGCTTGATGTTGGTTGTCGTGACGGGCTTGGTTTTCCTCTCCTCGGTCGCCGGCGCGGCGCCCTGGGATTCCCTTTTCTCGCTTAACCGCGTGGAAGCCGACGCGCAAAAAACGTACAAGCTCACCGAAGACGTGGGGCCCTGGATGATCCTGGCGGCCACGTTCTCGGGCGACGGCGCCGAAGATCAGGCCCACGATCTGGTGCTCGAACTTCGCCAGCGCTACAAGCTACCCGCCTACGTCCACAAGATGCGGTTCGACTTCGACAACGATCCCGGCGGCCGGGGACTCAACGAGTTCGGCCAGCCCATGAAATGGACCTATCGCCGAGGTGAAGAAATCGAGGAAATCGCCGTGCTGGTCGGCGAGTTTGAAGGAGTCGAGGACCACGACGCCCAAAAGACCCTCAAGCAAATCAAATTCGCCCAGCCCGACTGCCTCGACCTGAAGAAAAACAAGCGGACCAACCAGTCGCTGGCCGGCTGGCGCGATCTCCAGAAGCAAATGTATAAGAAACTCTCGGGCCGCGACGCCGCGAGGGAGCAGAAAGGCCCGATGGGACACGCCTTCCTGGTGCCCAATCCGTTGCGCAAGACCCAGTCGTTCAACAGGGGCGTCGATACCCTCGTCGTCAAGATGAACGAAGGGGTGGAGCACAGTCTGTTGGATTGCCCAGGGCGCTACACGGTCCAGGTGGCCCATTTCGTGGGCAAGGTGGTGGTGGACCAGGAAGAGATCGACGAGATCAAGAAGGGCCAACGGCGGATGCCGGAGAGCAAGCTGCACAAGGCGGCCGATTTGGCCCATCGACTGACCGTGGCCCTGCGCGAGCAAGGCTATGAGGCCTATGAGTTCCACGATCGCAAATCCAGCATCGTGACGGTGGGCAGTTTCGACTCGGTGGGCACGCCCCGGCCCGACGGCAAGATCGAAATCGACCCGACCATTCATCGCATCATCGAGACGTTCAAGGGCAAACAGCCGCC
>DATECS010000203.1:0-8081 GCA_035286785.1 Thermoguttaceae bacterium
CGCTTTTCGCGCGGGACACGTCGAGCTTCGCCCGATCGCTTTCTCCACGAGGATTCGAGCGTGGCGCTTTCCGAAATCGACCGCAATCTGCTGCACCGGTGTTTGCAGAGGAAACCTCGGGCGTGGGAGGATTTCGTGGACCGGTTCATGGGGCTGGTCGTTCACGTGGTGAACCACACGGCGCAGGCGCGGAGCGTGCGTCTTTCGGCGGAGGATCGGGACGATCTTTGCGCGGAGTTCTTTCTGGCGCTGATCAAGGACGATTTTGCGGTGTTGCGGCGGTTCCGGGGGCACAGTTCGCTGGCCACTTATCTGACGGTGGTGGCTCGGCGCGTGGTGGTTCGGGAGATTCTTGCGCGAAAGTCGGCCGCTCCGCTGGACGACGGGACGATCGTCAAGCCGGTTGCCGACACGCAGCAGGCGGTCGAGCAGCGGATCGAGGACGTCGAGGAGGTTCATCGGCTGTTGGCCGGGCTGGAGGGAATGGAGGCCCAGGTGGTGCGGATGTATCATCTGGAAGGCAAAAACTACTATGAGATCAGCGCGGCGGTGGGGCTGTCGGAGAACAGCATCGGACCGTTGTTGAGCCGGGCGCGGGCGAAGATGCGCGGGGCGAAGGTGAAGCCGGCGACGGGGTGAGGGGGCGATTTTCTCACTGGGCATCGCTTCGCCACGGTGTCGTTTGGTTGGGCCGAAGGGGACAGGCACATTTTTCGGCCGTCAAGCGTATCCGGTGCGCAACGCCAAGAGAGACCGAAAAATGAGCCAGTCCCCGGGGCGTGAACAGTAACCCCCTTTTAAAACGGTTTCTTGAAGGCATCTCGCGGAGCGAGATGAGTACGGAAAGGCATGAATCCGAAGTTGAATTTTATCTTTTCTCGGCGGAGCGTTCGGGCGTTTCAGGCGGGGGACGTGGACGACGGGGTGGTGCGCGATCTTTTGGAGGCGGCGATGGCGGCGCCTTCGGCGGTGGCGCGGGATCCTTGGGATTTTGTGGTGGTGCGCGAACGGGGCACGCTGGCGAAGATTGCGGAGGCATTGCCGAACGGAAAGATGTTGGTCGGGGCGCCGTTGGGGATTGTGGTATGCGGCGATTTACGTCGGGCGCACGATCGGCAGCTTTCGTATTTGCTTCAGGATTGTTCGGCGGCCATTGAGAATTTGCTTTTGGCGGCGAGTACGCTGGGGCTGGGAGCTTGTTGGCTTGGGATTCATCCGCGAGAAAATCGGATTGGGGCGGTTCGAGCCGTGTTGAACATTCCGGAGGCGGTTCTGCCGATCGCCGCGATTGCTCTGGGGCGGCCGGCGGAGACACCGGCGGCGCGGACGCGGTATCGGGAGGGGGCGGTGCATTGGGAGGTGTGGTAGGCAGAGGGCAGTTGTTTGAGATGGTTTTATGGGTGAGCGGTTTGTTAGCGAGCGGATTGAGCCGGTGGCGGGGACGGCGGATACGCGGCGGATGGCTCGGGGGGAGCCGGGGTTGCCGCGGGAGTTTCGCTGGCGCGGGGAGACGATAGAAGTCGAGGCGGTGGTTCGGACGTGGCGTGAGACGGGGCCCTGCCGGAATGGAAGCCCGGAGGTTTATGTGCGGAAGCATTGGTATGAGGTGGTGACGCGATCAGGGGCGAGGATGACGATATATTTTGAGCGGCAGGCGCGGGGGCGGAAGGGGCTTTTGAGTCGGTGGTGGTTGTTTACGGTGGAGGAGGCGGGGGTAGCGGATTCGTGAAAGGTCGTGTTTTGGTGGGCGGTGCCCACCCTACGGTTTTTTGGTCGTGATTTATATCACGAGAGACCTCACGCGGAGCGTGAGGAGTACGGGAAGCGGTGCGTCTTGACGCACCCTACATGAATATGTCACGCGATAGTTCTTCTTCGACGGTGCTGATTACGGGGTGTTCGACGGGGATTGGGGAGGCTTGCGCGCGGGAGTTGGATCGGCGGGGGTTTCGGGTGTTCGCGGGAGTGCGCAACGAGGCGGCGGGCGAGCGGATTCGCGTGGGGACTTCCGGGCGGTTGACGCCGGTGATGCTTGACGTGACGAACGCGGATCAGATTGCGGCGGCGGCGCGGGTGGTCGAAGAGGCGACGGGGGAGGCGGGGCTTGACGGGTTGGTGAACAACGCGGGGATCGTCGTGCCGGGGCCGTTGGAAGCCTTGCCTCTGGAGGCGTTTCGTCGGCAGTTGGAGGTGAACGTCGTCGGGCAGGTGGCGGTGACGCAGGCGGTGCTGCCGCTGTTGCGGAAGGCGCGGGGGCGGATCGTGAACATGAGTTCGACGAGCGGGGGCATTTCATCGCCGTGTCTGGGGGCTTATTGCGCGTCGAAATGGGCGTTGGAGGCGATCAACGACGCGTTGCGGCAGGAGCTGCGCCCTTGGGGGATGCACGTCGCAAGCGTTGCGCCGGGGCCGATCAAGACGCCGATTTGGGAGAAATCAGCGGTCACGGCGGAAGAGCTGGCTAAAGGCGCGCCGGCCGAGGTGCTGGCGATGTATGAGAAGTTTTTGGCGGCGATGCGGCGGCTGGTCGAGGAGAGCACGCGCACGGCGGCGCCGGTGGAACGGGTGGTCGAGGCGGTGGTCCATGCGCTGACGGCCACAAAACCGAAGACGCATTATTTCATTGGGTGGAATGCGAGGTTGTCGTTCAAGGGAGCGAAGATGCTGCCGGATCGGATTCGGGATTGGGTCGTGCGGAAGGCGGTGGGGTTGGAGTGAGGTTGCATCATTACAGACTCGCCAAGAGCTTGTTGTAGTTGGCGTGCGAGCCGATCCAGAACCAAATGATCGTATCGCCTTCGAGAACTCCGACCGCACGATAACCAATGCCGACACGGGCGGAATAGATGGGTGGGTCGCCATGCACCCGTTTGAAACGCAAGCCCGGATGGGCGGTGTTTTGACGGAATAGACGATACGACTGTCTGGCCTGATCTTGAATGCGGCCCGGCAGTGAAGCGAAGAGTCGGCGAAACTCTCGGGTCGTATAAGACTTCACAGAGTGCGCGGATCCAGTTCTTGGGTCAAACCGGCTTTGTGTTCGGCAGCGGCTTGGCGGGCGAGCATGGCCAGTTTGTCGGTCGACGCGGCGATGTCCCGATCGAATTCATCGTCGACGCCCAACTCCGCGAGAAGGCGTGCCGCAAGCACGTCTTGTTCAGCCGACGAGAGCTTGCCTGCTTCGGCAAATGCACGCTCCAGAAGCGAGGTCATTTCACGAACTCCACAGTAATACTCACGACGAAAGCCCTGATTAGCCCTGATCTCACCCCCTCTCATTCAGTATACCCACCCTATTGGACATCGACAAGGGGAGATGATGGTGGGGCGACGCAAACCACGGTTTTGGAGGTTGGAAGGCGTAGCGGTGAGCGACGGTGAATGCGTTGGGAAAGTTTTTGCGCGAATTGGTGGTTTGCGTCGCCCCACCCTACATTGAGCATGGACACGCGAGCGTGGCCATGGCACCCGCACCCGACTATTGTTGAGATACCGGGTAGGGAGCGGCGGGCGGGACGTCGAGGCGGACGTTTGGGTCGCCGAGATCGACGAGCCGCGCGCCTTCGTAATGGGGCATGGTCCAGGCTTCGGTCGGGGCGGAGGAGATCGTGTTGATTCGCACGTTGCCGAGGTTGACTCGCATTCGGAAGTTCGACGTGGGGCAGGTGACTTCGACGACGCGGGGCATGATGAGGCCGGAGGCGGGGTCGCGGCGGTGCTGCTGGGCGACGGTGCTCAGGGCGAGTTGGCCGCGGGCGTCGTAGAAATGCTGCTCGGCGATCCAGCCGGCGGGATCGACCACCGTGACCTTGGTGACGGGGCCGGCGGGCGTTTCGCGGATGGTGCGGATCTCCAACATGCCGCCGGCGCGGACGAAGGGGCCTTGATGGGGCAAGGCGGGGTCGAACTGGGCGAGGCCCAGGGCGTCGATCAGTTCGTCGGGGGCGATGGGAATCGCACGGGCGGCGGTGCTTTGGGCGAATTGGTCGTGGCGGCAATAGAAGACGTTTTGCTGGGGGTCGCCGCGGAACCAGAACCAGAATTCCTGGTCGTTGCTGCCGAGGTCGAACTCGGGACCGACGGTCAGAGCCGTGTCGGCGGTGAGGCGGAAACGACGGGGACGCTGCATGGCGATGTTCGCGCGGAGGGTCGGGGAGCCGGAAACGGCGATCGTGGCGCGATCGGTCGAGAAGGACTGGATTTGGGAGCTGTTGCGGTTGACGACGGCGATGACCTGTTCGAGCGTCGGCTGGGGAGGCAGCAGGCGCGGCATGGTCGGATAGTGGCCCAATCCCATCATCCGCGGACAGCCGGCCCCGCCGGCCGCGAAGAGCAGCAGGAGGGAGAGGAAGGCGAGGTTGCGTTGGTAGGAAGTCATGAAGTGTGAAGTACGAGGTTTATTTTTCTTGAATACGTTACTTGAGGAGTTGGGCGAGTTCTTGTTGGATTTGGGTGGCGCGGACCGGGGTGGGGGCCACGGCGGGGACGCGGTAGGTTTCGTCGCGGCGGGGGCAGTAGAGGACGAGTAATTCGCGGCCGTCGGCGTCGCGTTCGGTTTCTTCGTGGCGCATCACTCGGCGGCGGACCAGCAAGAGCGAGAGCACGTATCTTACGTCCTGTTTGTCCGGCTGGTTCTCCAGTTCGTCGAAGAACTGGAGCATGACGTCGTTGGGGGCCCAGTGTTTGCGTTTGGCTTTGGCGCTGGGGATTTCGGCCTTCCACCATCCGACGGCGCCCTCGGGCGGGCCGGTCCAGGCTTCGGGCGAGTAGTCGTGACGCCGGGGTTCGCCGTGGTCGATCACCAGAACGGAGTAGTAGACGTCGCCGGGTTTTAGTTCCCGATCCGTGGCGTGGCAACGTTTGGCACAGCGTTGGATTTCGTAGTCGATCACGAGGATGATCCCTTGGGTTCGGCCAAAGGGGACAGGCACATTTTTCGGCCGTCAAACGTATCCAGAACGCAACGTCAACCGAGGCGAAAAATGAGCCAGTCCCCGGGCGTGAACCTTTCGCGGCAGGGTGGAAGGGTATCTGAAACGGGCGTTCGAGACAACGGCGATCCTTGGCGGATTGGGGATGATATGTGTGGCTTGGAGGAGACCGATATCTACTCCTATGGGTGGTGCGATCGTCAGCGGAATGCAGTTGAAGGGTAATGATTTGGTGGGCGGTGCCCACCCTACGTGAATAGCGCTTGACCAGGAGCCGTACCTTTTCTATTCTTAAGGAGTTCGGTTGACGGTTTGGGGGATTGTCGGCCGAGATTGAATTTGACGAGAAGGTGTTTACGTGCGACGTACCGACCTACTAGCGCTGTTGTTATTAGCGCCCGGCGCGAGCCGGTCCTAGGGTTTGTACGTCCACGCGAAGTAGACCAGAGCAAACATGAACCCCAGGGCCGTGCGGTCCTGGGGTTTTTTTGTTTTACACGCAAGCAAGAAAGATTTCGGCATGACTGAGACGACTGGACGCAATATCGTTATTTTTGACACGACGCTGCGCGACGGGGAGCAATCGCCTGGGGCGAGCATGAACCTGGCCGAGAAGCTGGAGATCGCGCAGGCATTGATTGAGTTGGGCGTGGACGTGATCGAGGCGGGCTTTCCGATCGTTTCGCCGGGCGACTTCGAGGCGGTGCGCGAGGTTTCGAGAATCGCGGGCCACACGACTGTGTGCGGGCTGGCGCGGTGCCGCGAGGCGGACATCGACAAGGCGTGGGCGGCGCTGCGCGCGGCGCGGCGGCCGCGGATTCACGTTTTTCTGGCGACCAGCGCGATTCATCGCGAGCACAAGTTGCGGATGGACAAGTCGGAGATTATTCGACGGGCGGTCGAGGGAGTGCGCCGGGCGGCGGGGTATTGCGCGGATATTGAGTTTTCGCCCGAGGACGCTTCGAGGACGGAGATTGACTTCCTTTGCGAAGTGACGGAGGCGGCGATCGACGCGGGGGCGACGACGATCAATATACCCGACACGGTCGGGTACGCAACGCCGGACGACATGCAGCGGGTGATTAGTTCGCTACGGGAGCGGGTGGGCAACATCGACCGGGCGGTACTGAGCGTGCATTGTCACAACGATCTGGGGATGGCGGTGGCCAATAGTCTGGCAGCGGTGCGGGCGGGGGCGGGGCAGGTCGAGTGCACGATCAACGGGATCGGTGAACGGGCGGGCAACTGCTCGCTGGAAGAGGTGGTCATGTCGCTGAGGACGCGAAGCGACTATTATGGGGCCAAGACGCGGGTCGTCACGCAGCGGCTGGTGCCGACGAGCCGGCTGGTGGCAAGCGTCACGGGCATCCAGGTGCAGAGGAACAAGGCGATCGTGGGGCAAAACGCTTTCGCGCACGAGGCGGGGATTCATCAGGACGGGATGCTCAAGGAACGGACGACTTACGAGATCATGCGGCCGGAGGACGTCGGATTCGCCAAGACGGATCTGGTGCTGGGCAAGCACAGCGGGCGGGCGGCGTTGGCGGATCGGGCCAAGGCGATGGGGTATCACCTGGCGGGCGAGCAGTTGGACCACGTTTTCGAGCAGTTCAAGCTGCTGGCCGACAAGAAGAAGGAGATTTACGACGGCGACCTGGTTTCGCTGATCGAGCAGCAGATGCTGGTGGTGGCCGAGCGATGGACGTTTGAGTCGTATCGCGTGGCGACGGGCACAGGCGTGACGCCGAAGGTGGAGTTGACCGTGTCGCGCGGGGGCGAGCGGCTCAGCGCGAAACTTTCGGCCGGCGACGGGCCGGTGGACGCGATCTTCCTGGCGATCGAACAGATCACGGGCATGGACGTGACGTGCAAGGATTTTCACGTGCATAGCGTGACGCTGGGCAAGGACGCGCAGGGCGAAGTGCAGGTCGAGGTCGAATATGAAGGCCGCACGTATCGCGGGCGCGGCGTTTCGACCGACAGCGTCGAGGCGAGCGCGAAGGCGTTTTTGAATGCGATCAACCGGATTGCGGCGGTGACGAACGGGAAGAATACGAAATCCTGATCGTGAGAATTTGAGAATTATCGGAGGGGCTTGGCCGAGTGGCGGAATCGGTAGACGCTCGGGATTTAAAATCCCGTGGGCTTCATCGCTCGTGCGGGTTCGAGTCCCGCCTTGGCCACCTTACGTCAGGGTCCAAAATTACGCCACTCCGAAATCAGGACAGTGACCGGGGTTGAGAAGAAAACGAAGACCGTCGCTTGCCACCTTCCCCTGGGTGGGTCGAGCGATTCAGATGTGATGCGAACAGTGCATGACACGACCAACGGCGCGTAGCACGACACAGTGGATGAAGAGTTGCCAACGTGCCGCGTCAAGCGGCGCGTTCGTAATGCCGCAGCAGCCCGCCGAGCGACTCATGGCAGACGATGTCATCCAAGCGGAGCGGGCCGATGATAGGCTCCGGCGGAGGCAGACCGGCATCGCCGAGGGGCACGTTGCCGAGCGATTGATGAGGCCGAAAGCGGTGATAATAGGTAAGCCAACAAGCGAGAATGTGCCGCAGGTGGTTCTCGCCGAAGACGAGGAAGTGATTGAGCACCTCATGCTTGGTCCGCTGCACCCAGGCCTCGGCGAAAGGATTCATGTTGGGCGAACGCGGCGGGATGGGCCGAAACTCGATGCCGTCGGTTTCCAAGATAGCGCAGAACTGGGCCGTGAACTTCGTGTCCCGGTCGCGGATAATGTGGGTGGGCCGGAACTCGGCCGGCTCCTCGGCAAACACCATGCTCATGTTCCGAGCGATCTGGGCCATCCAGACGCCGTCAGGACTGGGCGTCATGCCGGCGACATGCACGCGGCGACTGTGCAGGTGGATGAAAAACAGGACGTAGTAAGTCACCGGCCCACGCAACGTCCAAACGGTCTTTGTGAAGAAATCGGTGGCCCAGAGCGTCTTGACGTGCCGCTGGACGAACTCATGCCACGTGCCTTTGCCACGTTTCGGGCCGGGATCGAAACCATGTTCCTGCAAGATCCTCCGGATCGTGGCCCGAGAGACGTTGTGGAGGTGGAGCTTCTTCAACTCGCCCAGGATTCGCCGGTAGCCCCAGCCGGTCTCCCTGGCCATCGCGACGATGAGTTGACGG
>DATECS010000204.1:0-4013 GCA_035286785.1 Thermoguttaceae bacterium
TCAGGAGCGGCGAGCGGCCCAGATCCGCCAAAGCAATCCAAAAGAAGCGTTGGCCTTGCTGGAGCAAACCCGCGCGCGGGTCGAAGCGGCCGGGCTGGAGCCGAACGCGCGGACCCTGATTCTCAAACGGGTGGATCGCAACATTGGGGAGCTGAGGCAATACATCGACGACAACCAGGCGACCATCGCCCTGGGCGAGCGCAACAACCAGACGCGCGACCAGATCGATCGCCAAAAACAATACGACCTCGACGTGAAGCAGCGGCTCGGGTCGATGGCCGAGAAGTTTAACCAGCTTTGCGACGAACAACGCTACGCCGAGGCGGAAGTGGTCGCCAAGGAGGCCTATGACCTGGCGCCGAACAACGAGTTCGCCCAACAACTCCTCTGGGTCGCCAAGTTCGTTCGCCGAAACGCGAGGAATCGCGAGATCGCCGGAGAAAAGGAGGAAGGGTTCCTCGCGGCGATGGACTCGGTCGACGAAGCTTCGACGCCGTTCGACGATCGTCAGCTTGTCGGTTTCATGCCCGCCACCGATTGGAACGCCCTGACGCAGCTTCGGCAGAAGTTCAAGTCGGATGCGGGCCGTGAGCGGACGGGCCACGAGTTGGAAATCCAGCGGAAGCTGAAAATGCCGGTTTCCGTCCAATTCTCGAACATGCCCCTGGCCCAGGTGGTCGAACAACTCCAACGCCTGGCCGACATCAACATCTATCTCGATCCGCAAGGATTGCAGGAAGAGGGCGTCGATTCGAGTACGGCGGTGAATATCAACCTGCCGCACGAAATCTCGCTGGAAAGCGCGCTTAAAAACATTCTGGAGCCCTTGCACCTGACCTACGTGATCAAGTCCGAGGTACTCAAGATCACCAGCGAGCAGTATCGCAACAGCGAGACCTACACGGTCACCTACGACGTGGCCGACCTGGTGATGCCGATTCCCAATTTCGTGCCGAACTCGCGCATGGGATTGGGCGGTTCCTATAACGACGCCATGGCGCGGAACGGCTTCAATTCGACCTACGGCTCCGGCCCGATGGGCAACGTCACGAGCACCGACGCGCCGCAAAACGCGATGGTCGAAGGAAACATCCTGGCCCAGGTTTCAAGCCAGATGCCGGGCGGACCGGCGGCCGGCGTGCTTGGCGGCGGCAAGACGCCGTCGGGAATGGGGCCCGGCGGGCTGGGCGGCGGCACCCAGGCCGATTTCGATCCGTTGATCGAACTGATTACCTCGACCGTGCAGCCCGACAGTTGGGTGGACATGGGCGGCAACGCGCCGATGCCTTATCCCTACGAAAACAACCTGACCCTGGTCATCACGCAAACGGAGCAGGCCCATGCCGAAATCGTCGCGATTCTCGCCCAACTTCGCCGGCTCCAGGACCTGCAAGTGACGATCGAAGTGCGGTTCATCACGCTCAACGACGACTTCTTCGAATCGATCCGCGTGGATTTTGACTTCGACATCGACGACGACATCGACCGGCCGTTCCAGATATTTGGAAAAAGAACGGATACGTCGAGCGGCGACGACGATGACGACACCACCACGAACACCGAGCCGCCTCGCGACACGACCGACAAAGACCACGGCCGAAGCGTGACCGTGGGCATGAGCGCGCCGGGCGTCTTTTCGGCCGACCTGGACGTGCCCTTCACCCAGGGCAGTTACGCCCTGGCGGTGCCGCAGTTCGGCGGGTTCGACGCCTCGGCCGGCGCGTCGCTCGGGTTCGCCGTGTTGAGCGACATTGAAGCGTTCTTCTTCATCAACGCGGCCCAAGGCGACAGCCGGACCAACATCCTCCAGGCCCCGAAAGTGACGTTGTTCAACGGCCAGACGGCCTACGTGTCGGACACGTCGCAGAGCCCGTTTGTCATGGGATTGATTCCCGTGGTCGGCGACTTCGCGGCGGCCAACCAGCCGGTGATCGTGATTCTCACGGAAGGAACGTTCATGACGGTCCAGGCCGTGGTGTCGCACGACCGTCGGTTCGTCCGACTGACGGTCATTCCGTTCTTCAGCCAGATCGGCGACGTGGACACGTTCACCTTCAGCGGTCGAACGACCAGTGTGGTCGACACCTCGACGGAAGGCAACACGGAAGATCCGGACGACGCCACGAAGGAAAACAACGTCATTAGCACGACCACCGAAGGCACGACCGTCCAATTGCCGACCTTCTCGTCCATCTCGGTGAGCACCACCGTGAGCGTGCCCGACGGCGGCACCGTGCTCTTAGGTGGAATCAAACGACTCTCGGAGGGCCGCAATGAATACGGCACGCCGATCCTCAACAAGATTCCTTACCTCAACCGGCTGTTCAAGAACGTGGGCATCGGCCGGGAGACCCAGAGCTTGATGATGACGGTCACCCCGCGCATCATCATCCTGGAAGAGGAGGAAGAACGGATCGGCGCCGGCCCCGCCGGACCGTAGGCCGAAAAAGCGAAAATAATCGATGGGCGGCGGGCTCGACGCGGGCCCGCCGCCCATTTTCGTCAGGCTGGCGCCAATTCGGCCAGTTCGGCCGCCAGGCGTTTTCGGGCGACGTGCAACCGCCGCTTGATCGTGCCGACCGGCGATTGGAAAGCGTCGCTCATTTCGACGAGCGACTGCCCGCGGAAGTAAAACGCTTCGAGCGTTTCGCGGTCCATCCGTCCGAGCCGTCCGAGTCCTTTGTGTACCTGGTTGCGCCGCTCGCGCGCGAGGACCGCGCCCAACGGCGTCTCGAACTCCACGCAGTCGGCGGCCGCGACGGCCGGCTCGATGGTCGTGACCGGCTTGCGCCGCACTGCCCGATTGATGGCCATGCGCACGGCGATCGCCCGAAGCCAGCCGGCGAAACACCGCGGATCCTGCAATTGATCGAGCTTGCGCAGAACCTGCATGAAAACCTCCTGGCAAAGTTCTTGCGCGTCGGCCCGATTGCGCAGCCGGCGTAAACAGATGGCATAGACCGTCGATTCGAATCGATCGACGAGCCGGTCGAACGCCTCCCGATCGCCGTCCTGGGCGGCTTGAACGATCGCGGCGCAATCCGTGGTGGGTTCCGTGGCGTAATCTTGCGTGGTAAACATGAATCGGTTCTTTCGCGTGCATAAGGAAACGGGCTCGGGCGCTTTGGGGGCTGGCGGAAAACAGTGGGAAGCCGTAAAAAACGATGCTTCCACCGCCGGCGCCGAGGGCAGGGTCGTCGAACGTCGCGCGCTAGGTTGAATTCGATCGGCTATCGATCAGAATCCCCGGCGGCCGACGCTCCACGATCTAGACCGGCGATACCCGGCCGCGCGGCGTGAATGGAGTCGTTCCATTCGGGCCGGCGACCGGCGCATAACGCCGACGACCGCGCGATCATGATGCACGGGCACCGTGACGCGTTGGGCCATCGCCGTGCCGGCGAGCCGCTGCAATAGAAACCACGCATTCAGGCGCAGGTCGAGCGCATGCTTCATCGCAATGCTCAGCACGTTGCGGATCCGACGGGCAATGGCCGCGTTGATCTTTTTGCCGGCAATCGTAATGAAACTACGCATCGAACTACCTCCGCGCCTCGCGCGATTGAAAAAGAACCGAACCATAAACACACGCCCCGGGCGAAAAATCGACTCCTCCTGAGAATCGACCGCCGCAGGCTCGTCCCATGAGGACATTGCCCGCGGGCCGGCAACGGCCGTTCGCCGCTTTGCCGACTCCGCCTAAACTACCATCATTCACTGTGACAAAACCTGACACTCCTGTCAAGGAGGCGGTGTCGCTTTTGGTTGTTTTGCCGCAAACCTCCATGCACCCCCAACAAGAGTAGTGCCTCGGCTCATTTTACGGAAGACACGCTTCCGGCCCATTGGGTTCACGTTTTTCGAGAAGTCGTGCGGGTTCGGCGGAAAAAGGGGGACTGGCTGCTATGTAGTTTTTGTCAAGGGCCGTGCCTGGACGGAATGGGCGGTAAGGGATGATCGCGTGCAGGCTGCTATTCGATCGTCCACGGGGTTGTGTGGAGACCATTTTGCCG
>DATECS010000205.1:0-6208 GCA_035286785.1 Thermoguttaceae bacterium
GAATGGTCAGCATCCTCGGTCTCGAACGGGCCGAAGTCCAGGCCCTGTGCGACAAGGCACGCGGCGACGGAATCCTCGAAATCGCCAATCTGCTCTGCCCGGGCAACATCGCCATCTCGGGCACCAACGCGGCCTGTGAACGGGCCGCCGAAATGGCGCCGGGCCTGGGTGCCATGAAGGCCGTGCCGCTGGCCGTGGCGGGCGCGTTTCACACGGGCGTCATGCGTCCGGCCGACGAGCAACTGGCCGAAGCGCTGGCCGATCTGCCCATGCAACGGCCGAAGATCCCCGTCGTCTCGAACGTCGATGCCCGACCGCACGACGACCCGGAGGAAATCCGCCGGTTGCTCGTCCAGCAGATTCTCCAGCCGGTTCGCTGGGAAGACTCGATGCAATACCTGCTGGGCCAGGGTTTCGACCAATTCTACGAAGTCGGCCCAGGCCGCGTGCTTCGGGGCCTGCTGCGCCGCATCGACCGAAAAATCTCCTGCCAAAGCGTCGACGTGTAGGTCAGGCACTCCGTGCCTGACGGGCAAGCACGGGGCAGGAGTTCAAGTGAAGTTCTTAACCAGCGGACTGCTGGGGGGAGCAGGAAAGGTCGCTGGAGGCAGCGGCACGCTCGCGGGCCCCGGAGAAACCAAAGAACACAAAATAATTCTGCCCCCTTCTTCCCGACGCGCTCGTCCGTTTCCGCGTGAACTCCTTGTGGCTGATACTCGGTGGGACATTGATTGGTGTTTCCACAAACACCATTTGTCATGGCGGATGAAGCATGAGAATCCGTGAAAGCGATATGCCCGAGGAGAGCCTACGTCCCTGTCGCATGATTTTGGACGCAACAGACTGTCCGTCAGACGGCGATTCAGGTGCAGCAACGTGAACTGACTGAACTGGGTCAGCGGGACACGACCGATGCTAGTGGTGATTTGCCCCTAGCGGAGGGTCGGCATAGAATCCATTGTGGTACGAATCGGCCGCTTCTGTTCTGGTGCTGAACGTGCCCGGATTGGACGGCAGACCGGATATAGCCATGTCAAATCCATCTTCCGCGTGCGCCCATAAGATCGCCGAACTACTTCGCCAGCAAGTTGGCAGCCTCCCGTCTCCGCTCTTGGAAGAAGTCGAGCAACTCGTCCGCGAGATGGAACTTCAGCAGAACGAGTTGCAGCAGCAGAACGAAGAACTGCGCAAGACGAACCGACATCTCGAAGCCTACAAGGACCGCTACGTGGACCTGTACGACTTCGCGCCACTGGGCTATGTGACTCTGGACGAAGACGGCTTCGTGCAGGAAATCAATCTTGCCGGGGCCAAGCTGCTCGGCGCGGAGCGCGACGCCGTGATCGGCTACGCCTTTGGCGATCATGTGGCCGAGGAGGATCGGGAGGCTTTCTTGAATCATGTTGGGCAGTGCGTGGGTCAGCGCCGCGAAGTCACGTCGGAGTTACGCCTGGTGTCCAAGGACGGTCGTACCATCACGACGCAGTTTCACAGTATTCCGATTGAGGGACCAACAGATGACACGCTATGCAAGACCGCGATCACAGACATCACGGAGCGCAAGAGCATGGAGGAGACGATCCGTCGATCGCGGGCGTTCTTGCAGACGGTCGTTGACGCGATCCCCGACACCATGCTGGTCATCGGCCGCGACTACCGCATCTCTCTGGCCAATCGGGTTGCCCGCGAGAGGGCCGGAGGCGTTGATCCGACGGCGTGTTTGACCTGTCATCAACTCTCGCACCACCAGGACCTCCCTTGCGAGGGACAGAACGAGCCGTGCCCGCTGCGTCAAGTCATTCAGACCAAGGCCCCGGTAACGGTCATGCACACCCATTACGACGCCGAGGGCAACGAGGTTCTGGTTGAGGTGATTGCCGCGCCGGTCTTCGACGAGGCGGGCGAAGTAACCCATGTTATCGAAACGTGCCGCGACATTACCGATCCGAAACGGCTTGCCGCCAGCATCGCCTATGACCTCCGCGCCCCCGTGTCGTTGCTGCGACAGGCCGTCTCGTGTCTGAATCGCGCGGCGGAGAACCCCGTGAAGTGGGCCGAATACCTGGAAGTGATGGACCAACAGATCGGCGCGATCGACCGGATCGCGTCTGACGCGATAAGAAGGACCATTCCGACCCACCGATGAGTTCTCGCTGAAACAGCCTGGGGGCGATTGCCGAGGGAGAATGCGACCGATGACACGGCTGCGAGGCATCCGGTTCCGGCTTCTGGTGGCGGTGAACACGGCGATTGCGCTGGTGTTGCTGGTTTTCCTGCTGGTGGACTACCGCCGTGAGATCGCGGCCCGCGTGGACCAGAAGCACGTCGCCCTGGACGAAGAGGCGAAGACGCTGTTGCCGGCCGTGTGGCGGCTGCGGCCCGCAGGCACGGCGGCGGTTCAGGAGTACGTCGATGCGGTGTGTGGGCAGATGCAGGACGCCGATTCTCCGGGACACCACATCAGCGTTCGTCTGGACGGCACCGTGCTCCAGGCGAAGGCACACGGCCGCGAGTCTCCCGAGATGCTGGCGGCCATGCAGGACGCCGCGAAAGCGCCCGCGCATCAATCCCACGTTGGCGACGAAGCGCTCGTGGTCGGCAGCAGTCGCCGTGGGGACGTAATGGTTTACGTGTCGGAATACCTGAGCGACATCCAGCGGTCGGCTCGCGGACAGGTTCTCTTGCGGCTCGTGGGAATCGTCGTGCTGACTCTGGTGGCGACGATCGTCGTGAATGTCGTCTTTGTGCGTATGGCGGCCAAGCCGTTGGAAGAACTGGTCGGGACCGTGCGGCGGATCGCTTGCGGTCAGCTTGGCGTCCACGCCGGGCCATTCAAGACGGCCGAATTAGAGTATTTGGCCGACGAAATCAACTCCATGAGCACCTCGTTGGCTCAAATAGACCAAGACCGCCGCCAACAAATGGACAAGGCACGTCACATTCAAGAACACCTATTGCCGCACGAGGTCAGCATTCCCGGATTGGCCATTGCCCATCTCTACCAACCGGCGGTGGAAATCGCCGGCGACTACTACGATATTGTCGCTCTGCCGGATGGGAGCTGGCTTCTGTGCATCGCCGATGTGACCGGGCACGGCGTGCCGGCGGCGATGACCGCCGCCATGTTGAAGGCCCTGCTGCTGCACGCCGCCGAGCACCATGCCGCCCCAGCCCGAATCCTTCGTTTCATCAATGACCGATTTGCGACCGTCTCGTTGGACGGCGACTTCGCCACCATGATGTTGGCACGCTGGGTGCCTGGGGCCGCCACGTTGGAGTATGCCAGCGCCGGCCACGGGAACGCCTGGTGTCTGTCCTCCGACAGTGGAACGATCCGCGAATTGCCCTCGACGGGTCTTCCGCTGGGAGTTCATTCGGACGCCGACTGGAAAACAGAGACCTTTTCCGTCGCTCGCGGAGAGCGGTTGCTGCTCGTGACCGACGGTGTGACGGAAGTCTTCGACATGCGGGGAGAACAATTTGGAGGAGATCGCGTCACTCGGATTCTGACGCAGTGCAAAGAAGTTACGCTGACAGAGATGGTGCGGAGGATTGACGTTGCTTTGCGTGCGCATAGAGGAGGCGAGGTGCCAACGGATGACTGCACGGTAGTTGCCGTTGAGTTCACGGTCTGAAAACACGAAACAGAAGTGATGCCGTAGTCGCCAATAGCAGAAGGCGCGATCGGGAAATGGGCCCAAACGGGTGGTGCCGGCAGGTTCCAGGCGGACGCTGGAAAATTTCCTGTCCATTACACCATTTCGGCCGTTTCCGGGACGGTTCGATGCAGTCCTGGCCGTACTTCGCCCCACCACTTCCACAGGGCGTAGATCACGGGATAGACCAAGAGTTCCATGAGGAAGCTCGTGAGTAACCCGGCGATCATCGGCGCGGCGATGCGCTTCATCATATCGGCCCCGATGCCCATCGACCACATGATCGGCAACAGACCCATCATCGAGGCCATCACCGTCATGGCTTTCGGCCGCACTCGCTTCACCGCCCCGTGGATGATCGCCTCATGGAGGTCTTCGTGGTTTCGCATCTTGCCTTTGCGAACCGCATCATTGTAGGAGAGGTCGAGGAACAAGAGCATGAAAATGCCCGTTTCGGCGTCCAAGCCCATCAGGGCGATCATGCCGACCCAGACCGCGATGGAGATATTGTAGTCCAAGAGCCAGAGATACCAGACCGCCCCGACCAACGAGAAAGGGACGGCCAGCATGACGATCAGGACTTTGACCGCCGAGCGGGTGTTCATGTAGATCAGCAAGAAGATCAAGAACAGCGTGACGGGAAACACGATCTTCATCCGCTCCCAGACTCGCTCCATGCTCTCATATTGGCCGCTCCAGGTCATGGTGTAGCCCGTGGGGAGTTCGAGGCCCTGCGCGACGGCCTTCTTGGCGTCTTCGACGTAGCTGCCCACGTCGCGCCCGGCAATGTCCACGTACACGTAGCCGGTGAGCATCCCGTTCTCATCGCGGAGCATGGCCGGGCCGGCGACGAACTCGATATTGGCCAGTTCGGCCAGGGGGATCTGCGCGCCGGACATCGTGGGCACCAGCACCCGGCGGAGTTTTGTAAGGTCTTCGCGGAAGTCGCGGGCGTAGCGGACGTTGATCGTGTAGCGCTCGCGGCCTTCAATCGTCGTGGAAATGACCTCGCCGCCCACGGCCGACTGGATCACCATTTCCGCTTCCTTGACGGTCAGACCATAGCGGGCCAGGTTCTCTCGCTTGAGCGTGAAGTCCAGAAAGTATCCGGCCGCCGTGCGCTCGGCAAAGGCGCTTCGCGTGCCGGGGACTTTGCCCAGGATCGACTCCAACTGGGTGCCGATCCGCTCGATCTCCTTGACGTCAGCCCCCTGCACCTTGACACCCACCGAGGTCCGCACGCCCGTGGTGAGCATGTCGAGCCGGGCCTTGATGGGCATCGTCCAGGCGTTACTGACGCCGGGAAACCGCATCGCCTGGTTCATTTCCGCGACCAGTTCGTCGGGGCTGATACGGTCGGGCCAGATGCGGCGCAGAGGGGCGTGGAGAAACGCCGGTAGATCGGAGTACCATCGGTCTTTCTTCCGCCACTGGTCGGTCGGCTTGAGCATGATGGTGGTTTCGACCATCGAGAACGGCGCGGGATCGGTCGAGGTTTCGGCGCGGCCCGCCTTGCCAAAGACCCGATCGACCTCGGGAAACTGCCGCAACTGCTTGTCCATCGTTTGCAAAAGCCGCTGGGCCTCGGCCACCGAGATGCCCGGCACGGTCGTGGGCATGTAGAGCAGACTTCCCTCGTACAACGGCGGCATGAACTCCGTGCCTAACTGAAAATAGACCGGGATCGTCGTCAAGACCAGGGCCAGCGCCACGATCAAGGTGAGGGCCTTGTGACGCAGCACGAAATGGCACGCCGGCTCGTAGACGCGGAACAGCCGCTTGCTGATCGGGTGCCGCTCCTCGGGATAGTACCGTCCCACGGCCACGGTGTTCCACAGCCCTGAGAGCCAGCGCGGCCGGAACGTGTGGTAGTCCATCCGCGTAAACAGCATCCGAACGGCCGGGTCGAGCGTGATGGCCAGAATAGCGGCAATCGCCATCGCCAGGTTCTTCGTGTAGGCCAACGGCTTGAACAATCGTCCTTCCTGATCCTCCAGGGCGAAGATGGGCAGGAACGCCACGGCAATGACCAACAGCGAGAAAAACACCGAAGGCCCCACCTCCTTGAGCGCGCGGAGGCGCACCTCGTGAAAATCCCCTTTCCGGCCCCCGGCGATCCATTCTTCCAGCCGCTTGTAGGCGTTTTCCACCTCGACCACGGCCCCATCCACCAGCACGCCGATGGAGATGGCGATCCCCGTGAGCGACATGATGTTCGACGTGATCCCCATGAAGTAAATCGGGATGAACACCAGCACCACGGACACGGGAATCGTGATGATAGGAATGATCGCCGACGGGATGTGCCAGAGAAAAATCAGGATCACCACGCTGACAATCACGACGATGAGGATCAGCTCGTGTTTGAGCGTGTCGATGGCCTGTTCGATGAGTGTCGATCGGTCGTAAGTCGTGACGATCTCGGCCCCCTTGGGCAGCGACGGTTTTAATTCCTCCAGCTTCTGCTTGACCCGCTCAATGACGTTCAGGGCGTTTTCGCCGGCTCGCATGATGACGATGCCGCCCACGGTGTCGCCCTCGCCATCGAGGTC
>DATECS010000206.1:0-10730 GCA_035286785.1 Thermoguttaceae bacterium
CAGGAAAACGGCAAAGTCGTGAAAGATCAGGAGGACAGGCATTCCTGCCTGTCTTTTTCGCCCAGCCCAGCCAGACAGGAATGTCTGGCCTCCTGGAACACGGGATTTTGCAGTCCTCCTGACGGACCGCCTGGGCAAAGCCCAAGAAAAACCCCCTTCTTGATTTGCGGAAGGTGTGCGAAAATACAGGTTTTGTCACGGAACCGCGGAGGTATTTCATGTTTAGGAACCTTGATACTTCGGTCTTGGGCATCGGCGGCCCACAGAGCGAAGTGATCGAGCAGTCGCTCACCTATGGTTTTCAGGCAATGGATTTTGACGTCGTGGAGTTTGCCGCCCGGGCAAAGCTCCGCGGCATGGCGCATGCACGGCGGCTGATCGACAGCAGCCGGGTTCGGATCGGCACGTTTGGGCTTCCTTTCCGGCCGGAAGAGGATCAGGCGACATTCAACGAGAATCTGGCCCGGCTCGAGGATTGGGCGGCCGCGGCGGCGGAAGTGGGGTGCGGCCGATGCGTCACGTGGGTCGAGCCGGCCGGCGATCGGCTGCCTTATCACGAAAATTTCACGTTCCATTGCGACCGGTTCGCCGCCATTTGCGGCGTCCTCCGGCCGCATGACGCACGGCTAGGCGTCGGCATTCGGGCGGCGGCCGACCTGCGACGCGGAAAGGCCTTTCAGTTCATCCACGACTTCGAGGCCCTCTCGATGTTGACCAAGATGGTCAACGCCGCCAATATCGGCCTCGCGATTGACGTTTGGGATCTGTTCGTCTCGGGCGGGTCGCTGGAGACGTTGCGGGGGCTCTCGGCCGATCAGCTTGTCGCCGTGCGGTTGGCCGACGCGCCGCCGGACGTGCCGTTGGAAGACCTGACCGAATCGTCGCGACGGTTGCCCTCGGTCGAGGGACGCTTCGACGTGCCCGGCGCATTGGCCGCGTTGGCCGAGATGGGCTACAAGGGACCGGTCTCGGTCAGTCCGCACCGGACCGCGATGGGTTCAAACGGCGGGCCCGTGATCAAGACACTAGGCCAATCCCTCGACGCCGTTTGGAACGCCGCCGGTCTAAACGTCAAGGGCCGACTGCCCGTAACGGCACAGGGCGCCAAGCGGTGAGACCTACACCCGTCCCCTAGGCCGTTTTACTTGTTCTCCGAAGGCGCCTTCGCCGTGAAGCGGCTCGGGTCTCGGCGGAATTGGGCCAGGGTCTCCTGGCTGCTGAACATGTAGAGCCGGCCCTGGTAGATCACGCTGGCGTCGGTACGCCCGGCGACAAGCCGTTTGCCCGTCGCCGCCAACACGGGGTCGCAGCCAGCCAGGACGGGAGCATAGCGCCCGGGCTCCGCGCGGAACAGCCTATGTTGTGCCGGGCCCGACATCTGATACGTCCGGCCCTGGTATTCGACGGTCCACCGCGGATCGCCCTCGACCCATTGCTCGTGGCGGACCAGTTCGACGGGACAGTAGCCGTCCAGACCGAGTGTTGTCTTCCCGACCGGTTCCTTATAATCCACGGCCCGGGTCTCGGGCAACGGGGCGGCCTCGAGGGCCGCCGGTTCCTTCATGGGCGGCATCGGCGCGGGGGCCGCCGCATGCAATTCGGGCGGGGTCAACTCCGGCAGTTCGTTCGCCGTGGGCAGGGGCGCGGGCGGCTCCGCCTGAGAGTCCGCGGGCGGTTCCCAGGCAATGGCGCCGGGCAATTCGCTCGCGGGAACTTCCGCCTGGGGCGGCGACGGCGGCGCAAGATAGGCGTCGTCCGAATGCCGCGGCAGCGCCGGAGGCGCCATGACCGTTTGGTCGACCGTCGGCGCCGGCGGTATTGAGTAGTTCGATGGCGTTACGGTCGGTTCGGGCGCGGGCGGAGGGCTCTCTTTGGGCATCTCTTTAGGCGTTTCCTTGGCCGGCCCTTGGTCGGGTGACGGACCTTGAGGAGTCACGTCCAAACCGGGCAAGCCCTCGCCGAAACCGGGGCCAAAATCCATCTGCGGCGTCGTTTCAATCGGACCCGTCGCGGGCCCTTGTTGAATCTGCACGCCGGGCCCCTCCTCCGTCTCGGTCTCCGGCGGAGCGTATTCTTCCCTGGGCAACGGCTTCGGCTTTTCTCCCGCCGGAGCCAGAACATTTTCAAGCCCTCGAAGGTCGGGAGCATTGATGTCCGCGCGGAACCGGTCGCCCGGCCAAGGGCACCACTTCTTTTGGAAATGCCCCCACGTGCAGACGTTCGGCACGCACATGCATGGGCCGGGACAACATCCCGGACACGGGGCAATCTGGCCCGGATAGGGTATCGGCGCCGGGCCGGGCTGCAAGAGCTGGCCATAAACGCCCGTCGTCGCAGCGCCGATGACGACCACGATCGTCAAAACGCCCGCCAGGGTTCCGAATGGTCTGAAATTCAACATGGACTGAGTCCCCCCCAGGGTCAAGTATCTGATTTTGGTTGGAAAAAGGGGAATAAGTCCAGTTGGTGCGCGGCACCCTTCGGGCCGTTCCGGAAAATTGGACTTATCCCCCTTTTTTCCCTCATGATTCGTATGGTTGAATGGTTCATCCCGTGCCGGTGGTTGTCGCTTAGAAGGTAGTCTGTCTCACGCCCGTCAGTTGGAACGTTCGCACGGTCGAGCCGACCAGCGAGCCGAAGCCGAGCACCCGCTCCACCGGGCCGATGATCTTGCTCACCGTCGTGTGGAACGCAATCACCGGGTCGCTGGCGATGAACACCCGGTCGCCCGGCAGGATCTGATAATTCGTCGCCGTCGCCCCGCCCTTGGTGATCGCCACCCAATCGACCGGCAACTGCTGCTCGCAGCCGTATCCGCCCGGGGCCGGACGGGCGATCCACACCCGCTTGCTCGACACCTGCGAAAGGCCCTGCACCTGGCTGATCGCGTCCAACACCGTCTCGTTGCCCGTGATCGGCACCCGGACCACGTTGTCGCCCTGGCCCGCCCCTTCGGTGATGATGTAATAAACCTTGCTGTTGTACGAGGCCACGTCGATCGACACCTCGGGCGAATCGACGAACGACGCCAGATGCTTTTCCAACGCCAGCTTGGCTTCGGTCAGCGTCTTGCCCGACACGTGGACCGAGCCGTATTGACGCAGGTTCACCGTGCCGTCGGGCCCGACGAGATACGGGCCGGTGATCGGCTGCATGCCGGACGCCCGGGCCAGTTGGACGGACACCTCGGGCCGGGCGAGGACCTGTTCGAGTTTGGTTTTGATTTCGCGTTGGGCCTCTTCGACCGTCATGCCGACCACGCGGATCGTGCCGTAGGCCGGGCCCAGGTTCACGGTGCCCTCGGCCTCGACGAGGAAGTAACCGTCGATCGGCTGGTCCAGGAACGTGTTGAGCACCTTCATCTGAAGAACGTCGTAACTTTCGACCCGATAAGGCGGAATCGGCACGAGTTTCAGCAGTTCGATCTGCAAAATATCAGGCGGCTCGATGCGATACTCGGGCAGGCTCCGCATGGCCATTTCATAAGGCGGCGCCATGCCCGGCGGGGCCGGCTGCTCCAGCGTCCGATCGTAAAAATCCAGCGCCCGACACCCGCCCAGCAGCAGGGTGAGCGAAAGAAGCAGGAGAACGTATCGCCCGGAATGATGGTTTCGGCCCATGCTGTGCTCGACTCGTTAAAGTTTGCCTAATTGATACTGTCGCCCTAATCGGCAAACTCCGGGTACAACTTGAGCCAGAATGTCTACCATGTGGCTTATTGGTAGACGTAAGCGTTTTTCAGGAAAGATCTTACATCATTTCCAGAAATGAATGAGAAGTAGGAGGAAATGGTGGCCCGTGTCAAGAAACTGCCACCAAGGTAGGTTCCTGGACGGATTCAGGTGGACCACCGGTGATGCGGCCGAAATCGATGCGAGACTCAATCTCACGAAGAATGGCCTTGGTCGGCCCGACGTCGAACTTCCAATCGTCCAGGGCGAGCTGTTGCATGCGGCCGTTTTGCTTGTAGCGAATAAGGGCGATGCCCTTGGTTTTCCATTTTTTCTTGTCCAAGGCAACGATCTGACTGAATTCGAGCCCGCATCCCCAGCTTGTCCGGAGGCCCGACTCGTCGAGTTCGATCCACCGCCGCAAGGAACGCAAAAAAAGAAAGAGGTACAACAGGCCAATCGGACCCAGGCAGCCCGCTAAAACAAACTGAAACGTGAAGTCAATTTCATTTTTCGGCTTGCCGGGCTCGTCGAGCGGCCAGTCTCGCTCGGCAGCCAATTCTTCCCACTTGATCCGCGTATCGCGGTCATTGAGTCCTTGTTTTTTCAGTTCAAGATAGGCCAATGCTCGTTGACGCTGGGCGGGATAGCCGATTGCGCCATCGTAGAGACAATACACCGAACCGCCCAAGCAAATCAGTGCGATAAGCCCTAGTCGCCAGATATAGCGGAAACTCATTTTCGCCCTGATGACCATTGTCCATTCTCCCTGCGTATCGCGGCGAACGTTAAGTGTGCGCAACTCCGGGCCTTGTCGAGCCTTAGGTCCATTGCCAGCGGCCATTTCGACGGGCCCTTCGGGCATCTTTCCCATTCTACCTTCCTCGACGACGTCTGCAAACCGACGCAAAATCGATGGGCTCAACGCGGTCGCGGTCGATTGACCACCTTGCGACTCACCATTCCACGCGTTAGCGAGGACATATCCTCTTCCTCTTTTAGTGAGTTCACCCATCCATCTCCCGGCATGGGGGGTATGCACGGAGGGAATGTCCTGGTACGATGACAACCGCGAATGGAGGTTCGCGTCCAGAGATCCCTCACGAGGCAAGCGATCCGGACAGCCGCGCCCCGGTTCTCAGTGGTTGCCTAAGATAGCGCGTGGTGTTCTTCCACGATGGGCTGGGCCATATCGGGGCTTTTTCAGTGGGTGGAAGCGATGCCTCGGGAAATATCAAGATCGGGGGCCGATCCTTCCCGCTCGCGGTCGAGGATCTCGTCGCGGGACGGAGTTCCGGACGTGTCCGGATTTTCGTCCGAGCAATACTCCCGGCTGATCGAGGAGTTGCATTCGTACCAGGCGGAGTTGGAGACGCAGAACAGGCAACTCCTCGCGTCGGACGCCAATTACCGCGAGATTTTCAACGCGGTCAACGACGCATTGCTTGTCCATGACGGGACAACCGGCAAAGTTCTCGATGTCAACGCCGCCGCCTGCGCCATGTACGGCGTTACGCCCGACGAGGCCCGCGGGATGGACGTCATGGACCTCACTTCGGGCGAGCCGGGCTATACCCAGGACGTGGTCAACCGGCGAATCGCGGAAATAGCCGACGTGGGAACGGCCGTTTTTGAGTGGCGAGCCAAGCGGAAATCCGGCGAACCGTTTTGGGTCGAAGTAAGCCTGCGGCGCACGACCATCGGCGGCCGTGACCGAGTGCTGGCCGTTGTGAGAGACATCACCGAGCGGCGTCTCGCCGAGGAGGCGCTGCGCCGAGCGCGCGACGAACTCGAAAGCCGAGTCACCCAGCGCACCGAGGAACTCACGGCCGTCAATGCCCGATTGCGCGAGGAGGTCGCCGAACGCAAGACAAGCGAGCGGCGCCGGCGCCAGCTTGAAGCCGATCTGGCTCACGTCGGCCGTCTTACGACAATGGATGAAATGGCCGGCAGCCTGGCCCACGAACTCAACCAGCCCCTGGGCGCGATCGTCCTGCACGCCGAGGTGCTCGCGGCAAAAATGCGAAACGCTTGCAGCAGCGCCATCGCGCCGGAGTTGATCGAGTCGGCCACGGCCATTGCCAAGCAGGCCCATCGGGCCGGAGAACTCGTCCGCCGGATGCGGCAGTTCGCCAAACACGCCACGCCCAAGCGGGCGCCGCTCGCGCCGAGCGAGGCGGTTGCCGAAGTCGTGTCGCTCATGGGGAACGATTTGCGCGACGCCGGCATCGCGCTGGTTGTCGACGCCGACTCCTCGCTGCCCGTCGTGTCCGCCGACAAGATCCTGCTGCAACAGGTCCTGCTCAACCTCATGCGAAACGCCGTCGAGGCCATGACGGCCACCCCTCGAAACGCCCGCTGGCTCGACGTCCAAGCCAAGGTGGACGGCGATTCGCTGATCGTCGCGGTGCGCGACACGGGTTGCGGAATACCCGTCGAGAAGGCCGGCCGCCCGGACGAACTGTTCGGCGCCTTCTTCTCGACCAAAAGCGATGGTCTCGGCATGGGCCTGGCGATCAGCCGGTCGATCGTCGAATCGCACGGCGGACGCATTTGGGCCACGCCCAACCCCGATCAGGGAACCACGTTCACGTTCACGGTGCCGTTTGCCGCGGAGGACCGAGAGCATGAATCCAACACCGACGGTCCACGTCGTTGAAGACGACCCGGCCATGACCAGCGCCCTGTGCGTGCTGATCAAGACGATGGGTTTCACGGTTGAATCCTATGCGTCAGCCGAGGAATTTCTCAGGATGTATCGCTCGCGTGACCCGGAGTGCCTCGTCCTCGACATCCGCCTGCCCGGCATGAGCGGTCTCGAACTACAACGCGAACTAACCAAAAGCGGCGTTTCCTTGCCGATCATCTTCATCACGGGCCACGGCGACCCGGTGATCGCGGCCACCGCCAAACGTCAAGGCAGCGTCTCCTATCTCGAAAAACCGTTTCCTTCGCAAACCCTCTGTCAAAGCATCCGGGAAGCGATCACTTTGCGACCGTGAAGGTTATGAAGAGAGAACCCTCATTTTTTCCAAAGGCTTGACTTTAACCGAAGTGATTCGTTATAAAATACCCCAAGGGGGTGAGTCGTCGGGGGTATTTGCATCGGGGCCCTCCAATTGTCGAGCGTGTCGAGGCCGGCTTGGCGTCCTCGGGCGGCAGTTCTCCGTTCACGTCATGGAGGAAATCGCCCATGCGTCGAATTCTCAATCGGTTCCGTCGTCCGAACCTTATTCACGACCCGGCATGCAACCAACCCCCTTGCACCCGCGCGAATCGAGGGCTCTACCGCCGCTCGCTACGGCTGGAATGGCTCGAAGACCGCTCGCTCTTGAGCGTTGCCCCAACCGGCGTGGATCTGCTGGCCATTAGCGACTCGGGCATTTTGGACAACGACAATCTGACGAACCTCGACAACAGCACGGCCGCCAACGCCCTGCAGTTCGAAGTCTTCGGCACGGTGGCCGGTGCGACTGTAACCCTCTACGCCGACGGCATGGCGATCGGCAGCGCCACCGCCGCGGGCGACACCACCCCGGTGACCACGACCGGGGCCTTCGACCTCGCTGACGGCGCCCACTCGATCACCGCCCGGCTGACCGAGACAGCTTCGCCCGAGTCGCCCGATTCGCCAGCCCTGGGGGTAGTGATCGACACCGCGGGGCCGAGCGCGACAACGGACCACATCGCCAAGCTGGTGGCCGCCGACGGCTCGCCGGACGACCACTTTGGCTCCAGCGGCGTATCCATCAGCGGGAACCGAGCCCTCGTCGGGGCGTACGGTGACGACGACCGTGGGCTTCGTTCGGGTTCCGCCTACGTCTTCGCCACCGCCCCATCCGGCTGGGTCCAGCTCACCAAGCTCACGGCCAGCGACGGCACGTCAGACGATTACTTCGGCTTCAGCGTCGCTATCGACGGGTCGATCGCCGTCGTCGGGGCACATGCGGACAACAACTTTTCGGGCGCGGCCTACGTCTTTGAGGAGACCGGCTCAGGCTGGGTCCAGGTCGCCAAACTCACCGCAAACGACGGTGCGGCAAGCGACTATTTCGGCTACAGCGTCTCAGTCAGCGGCAACCTGGCGATTGTCGGGGCGCATGGAGACGATGATTTGGGCAGCAATTCCGGATCGGCCTACGTTTTCGAGGACGCCGGCTCGGGCTGGACGCAAATCCAGAAGCTCACGGCTGCTGATGCCTCGGCAGGGGACAATTTCGGCCGCAGCATTTCCATCGACGGCCAAAGGGCCGTAATCGGCGGCGCCAGTTCGGCCTACGTCTTCCAGGATACCGGATCGAGCTGGACGCAAGTGGCCAAGCTCACCGCCTCCGACGCCCTAGCGGGCGACGGCTTCGGTCAGAGCGTCTCCCTCGATGGCGCAACGGCGATTGTCGGGGCCTACGGAGACGATGATAAGGGCTACGCTTCCGGCTCGGCCTACGTCTTCAAGGACGCCGGCTCGGGTTGGACCCAAATCCAGAAGCTCACGGCTGCTGATGGCTCGGCAGGGGACTATTTCGGCTTGAGTGTTTCGGTCAGCGGAAGCACGATCATCGTTGGATCTCCGGATGACGATGACGGCGGCAGCTCCGCCGGTTCCGCCTACGTCTTCCAGAATACCGGATCGAGTTGGACGCAGATCGCCAAACGCACTGCGAACGACGGCGCGGCAAGCGATTGTTTCGGATGCAGCGTCTCGACGGACGGCGCGACGGTCCTCGTCGGCGCCTCCGGCGTCGCTGCCCTCGCTGGATCGGCGTACTTGTTCGCAGCCGCAGGGCCGGTCATACAGGACACGGGAGTCAGCGCGGCGGATCAGATCACCGCCGATGCGACGCCCGCTGTGGCTTTTGCGTTCCGCGAGGCGATCTACGGTCAAGACAGCGACGTGACTGTGCTCGACCCCAGCGCGTCGCCTATCACGCCTGACGCGATCACGGGCTGGGGGACGCAAATCCTCACGATTACGTTTAGCACGCCGCTTGTGTCCGATGGCCAGTACACCGTGCAACTGAGCGGCACGATCACCGACGCGGCGGACAACGCGATCGGTTCCGGCGCCGGCTACACGATGACGTTCACGCTGGACACGACTGCGCCGCCCAGTCCGACAACAGTGCCCCGTCTCCTGGCCTCGAGCGACAGCGGGATTAGCCAGCACGACAAGGTGACCAACGACGCCACGCCGACTTTGCAGGGGTTTGGAATACCCTATTTCCGCGTATATTGCGACGGAGTACTGGCTAGCGGCAACTACGAGAGCGTCACGGCGACTCTGCCGACGCAGCCCGACGGCGTTCACGCCTACACCGTGACGGCCGTCGACGCCGCCGGGAACGAATCGCCCCCGTGCGGAACATTGATGCTGACGATCGACACGGTCGCGCCCGACGCGCCGGCGCCACCCGACCTGCAGGCCGCCAGCGACACAGGCGTGAGCGACGCCGACAACCTCACCAACCCCACGACGCTCACCTTCGACGTCGTCGCCGCGCCCTACTTCCGCTTCTACCGCGGATGGACTCGCCTCGGCGGCGATTACGAGACCGGGACAACCTGCACCGTGTCGGGCCAGCCGGAGGGCGCCCAATCCTATACGGTCTGCGCCGTTGACGCGGCGGGAAACGAGTCGGCGGCGAGCAGTTCGCTGTCCGTGGTGATCGACACAACGATGCCGTTTCAACAATCCGCGCAAATCGCCAAACTGCTCGCCGCCGACGGCGCGGCAGGCGACAATTTCGGCTGCAGCGTCTCCATCAGCGGCAATCTGGCCATTGTCGGAGCGGATGGAGACGATGATAAAGGCAGCGGTTCCGGTTCCGCCTACGTCTTCAAGGATGCCGGGTCGGGCTGGACCCAGGTGGCCAAGCTCACCGCGTCCGACGGCGCGCAAAGCGACGCTTTCGGCATGCGCGTCTCGATCAGCGGCAATCTGGCCCTTGTCGGAGCGTTCCGAGACGATGATAAGGGCAGCAACTCCGGCTCGGCCTACGTGTTCAAGGACACGGGTTCAGGCTGGACCCAGGTGGCCAAGCTCACCGCCGCCGACGGCGCGGCGGACGACTGCTTCGGCTGGAGCGTCGCCCTCGACGGCGCAACCGCGATTGTCGGGGCGTACGCAGACGATGATTTGGGCAGCAATTCCGGATCGGCCTACGTCTTCAAGGATGCCGGGTCGGGCTGGACCCAGGTGGCCAAGCTTACCGCGTCGGACGGCGCGGACTACGACTACTTCGGCACGAGCGTCTCGATCAACGGTTCCGCAGCGGTGGTTGGGGCAGATGGCAACTCCGGATCGGCCTACGTCTTCGAGGATGCTGCGTCGGGTTGGACTCAGGCCGCCAAGCTCACCGCCGACGACGGCCCCGGAAGCAATTACTTCGGCTACAGTGTCTCGATCAGCGGCAATGTGGCTGTAATCGGTGCGTGCGGTTCCGGATCCGCCTACGTCTTCACGGATACCGGCTCGGCTTGGACTGAGGCCGCCAGGCTCACGGCGGCCGAGGGTGCCGACGAAGACTTCTTCGGCCAGAGTGTCTCGGTCAGCGGCCCCACGATCGCCGTCGGGGCATACCGCGACGATGACAAGGGCAGTGACTCCGGTTCGGTGCATGTCTTCCTCTACACCGGCTCCGGCTGGGCCCAAATCGCCAGACACACGGCCAGCGACGGCGCGGCTGGCGACTACCTTGGGTGGAGCGTTTCGACAAATGGTGCGACGACCATCGCTGGAGCATATGGCGATGATGACAAAGGCAACTCGGCGGGATCGGCTTATCTCTCCAGCGTGCCGCCTTGGATGGACCTGCGGGCAGCCAGCGATACGGGCGCGAGCAATACCGACAACGTCACCAGCGACGCCACGCCCACCTTTGACGTCAACGTGTCCGGAAACTACTTCCGCATCTATTGCGACGGCGTTCAGGTGACCGGCGACTACGAGTCGGGCACGACCTACGCCCCGCCGGCGTTGCCCGACGGCGCCTACGTGTACACGATCGTGATTGTCGACGCGGCGGGCAACGCGTTGTTTGCCGATCCGCTGACCCTGACGGT
>DATECS010000207.1:0-2856 GCA_035286785.1 Thermoguttaceae bacterium
GGGGAGGAACGGCGCGCGGCCGGAGGGCGTGAATAGCTAGTCGCGTCGCGGCCGAATGGCGCCGGTTAGCCCGCTGTAGTCGCAACGATCCGACGGGTGCCACAAGGGCAAGCCCTGCTCGACTCGTTGGGCCAGCATTTCCAGCTTGGCCGTGGAACCGGCCGGCGCCTCGGTCGGCATGAATTCATCGCCTTCGTGCGGCACGAAATCTTCATCGTGCCCACATTCCAAAATAGCCTCAAAAACATTCCGCATCTCTGTAACACTCTCCATCCAACAAGAAAGAAACCGACCTTTGCCGAACCCTCGGCGCTAAGCACTGGGGGGAATCAAAGGAGCAAAATCAACAATGGCCCAGTCGCGAGTCCCAGACATGGCGGGGCCGAGCCAGCCCACTTAGGTAGGGGTTGGGACTCGCGTATGAACCTCTTATTATTCACGAACCGACGCGGGAGTCAACTATTTTTATGGGGATTTCTCCGGAAAAAACATGGTCTCCGACCCCTTGATGGGTCTGTTTAACACGTGAGTAAACCCTATGTTTTCTGCCTGTCGAGCGTGCTGCTCAAGGTTTTTTGATTGCGGCGAGTTTAATCGGACACTTCGCGGCCCGTGTGTTTGGGCGACAGGGATGGAATGGTCACTTCGGACTCCTACGTCACCGCCCAACGGATGGTTCGCCCACGTCGGCCTAATCTTTAGCCTTTGCTTGTCTATTACCATTGGTGGCACGACAAGAAGGGATACTTTCTTGCCGATCCGGTTCGCCCGGCATATTGTACTTGCACTTTCGGGCCGTGGCTGAATTTTCGTAGGGTGGGCACCGCCCACCGTCACATGACAACATGACGCAATAGGTACAATTTGGTGGGCAGTGCCCACCCTACGTCGGAAAAGCGAATCGGGTTAAAATGGTTGAAAATCCAGCAAGCCTTCCTGGAGGAACCCAACACGTGGCGTGGCTTCAACGCGAAATCCAGCTTCCGGCCTTTCGGCAGGGCTGCCACCCCATCACGCGCGAGGTGGTGGGGGCGCTACCCGAGTTGAGCCAGTTCAAGATCGGTCTGCTGCACGTTTTTATTCAGCACACGTCGGCCTCGCTCACATTGAACGAAAACGCCGATCCCGACGTGCCGGTCGATCTGCAACGGGCTCTCGACGCCTTGGCTCCCGAGAATTTTCCGTATCACCACACGGTCGAAGGGCCCGACGACATGCCGGCCCATCTGAAGGTGTCGCTGACCGATAGCTCGGTGACGATCCCGATCCGCGATGGCCGGCTTCGCCTGGGCACGTGGCAGGGCGTTTTTCTCTGGGAACACCGCCGCCGCGCCGGGCGACGGCGGTTGGTGCTGACCGTCCAAGGCGAGACGTAGGTCAGGCTGTGCCTGACAGCAGCGTCGGCAGTTGTCAGGCACAGCCTGACCTACGAGTACATGGGGTCTTGCACGGTGGGCGTTGAGCGGGGAAAATAGGGGATTCGGGGCGATCCACGTCATTCATGGTGCTAAGACTTGGTGCGTCTGGACGCACCCTACAAAAGGGAACACTCATGGCTAGCTGCATACTTGCCTACTCGGGCGGATTGGATACTTCGGTTCTTTTGGCTTGGCTTCGCGACGAGGGGTACGACGTTCATGCCGTCTACGTCGATCTGGGCCAGCCGTGCGAGGATCGCGAGGCCATTATGCAGAAGGCCACGCGGATGGGCGCCAAGTCGGCCCGGCTCGTCGACGCCCGCGAGGAAATGTGCCGCGAGATCGCCGTTCCCGTGATGCAGTTTCAGGCGAAGTACGAGGGTGTTTACCTCCTGGGCACGTCCGTGGCCCGGCCGCTGATCTCGAAGGTCTGTTTGCAGGTGGCCCGGGAAGTCGGGGCCGAGGCGTTCGTTCACGGGGCCACCGGCAAGGGCAACGACCAGTGCCGGTTCCAGTTGGCCGCCGAGGCGCTCGATCCGAAGGTCCGCGTCGTCGCGCCCTGGCGGATCGAACGGTTCCGCAAGCAGTTTCCCGGCCGCACGGAGATGATCGCCTTCTGCCGCGAGAAGAACATTCCCGTCAAGCCGTCGGTCGCCAAGCCGTATAGCTCGGACGAAAACTGTCTGCACATCAGCTACGAGGCGGGCCGGCTCGAAGACTTGGAGGTCAATGGGATTGAACTGGTCGAGTTCGGCATGGTCACGCCGCCGCAAAAGGCGCCGGACAAGTCCGAACGGGTCACCGTCGGTTTCGACTCCGGCGTGCCGGTGAGCGTCAACGGCGAGCGGCTCAGCCCGTTCGGCGTGATCGACGCGCTGAACCAGATCGGCGGGCGCAACGGCGTGGGCCTCTTGGACATGGTCGAGAACCGTTTCGTGGGCATGAAAAGCCGCGGTGTCTACGAGGCCCCAGGCATGACCGTGCTCTACGAGGCCCATCGGCTGGTCGAGCAGTTGACAATGGACCGCGACCTGATGCACCTGCGCGACCGGCTCGCGCCCGAGGTGGCCGAGATGGTCTACTATGGGTTCTGGTATCACGCCAAAATGGACGCCCTGCTGGCCTTCATCCGCGAGGCCCAAAAACCGGTGACCGGCGAGGTGGCTCTCGATCTGTACAAGGGCAACATGATCGTGGCCGGCCGGCGGAGCCCCAAGAGCCTCTACGACGAGGGCATCGCCACGATGGAAGGCGGCGGCTCCTACAACCAGACGGACGCCGAGGGTTTCTTGCGGATCCAGGGGTTGCCGAGCCGCGTTCAAGGACGGATCAATCCGCGGGCGTATTGAGGCATTCCAAAAAAACCTCCTTCGTCATCCCGCCGCCAATCCGAGCCGCGCTCCGTGAGGGAGCGCTTGCGGCTCAGTATGCATTCAAC
>DATECS010000208.1:0-3781 GCA_035286785.1 Thermoguttaceae bacterium
TGGACCCATCAGGGCCAGCACACCCGATTCGCCGTGGGCGCCGCCAAGAAAGCGGTCGCCGACTCGGGCATCCAGAACGCCAAAATCGACCCGCGGCGGCTGGGCGTCTATTTCGGCAGCGGCGAAGGCCCGCAGGATTTCGACCGTTTCACCGAGATGATGGTGGCGGGACTCCGCGACGGCCAGCCGTTCGACCTGGCCGCGTTCACCAAGAAGGGCCTTGAGATTCTCAACCCGATCGCCGAGCTCGAACAAGAGCCCAACATGCCGGCCGCCCACCTGGCCAGCCTGTTCGACGCGCAGGGCCCGAATCTCAACTGCCTGACCGCCTGCGCCGCCAGCAGCCAGGCGATCGGCGAGGCGACCGAAATCATCCGCCGCGGCGAGGCCGATCTGATGATCTCCGGCGGCACGCACACGATGATCCATCCGTTCGGCGTCACGGGCTTCAACCTGTTGACCGCCCTGAGCACGCGGAACGATGAACCGCAACGAGCCTCGCGCCCGTTCGACCGCGACCGCGACGGGTTCGTCCTGGGCGAAGGAGCCTCGGTCCTCGTGCTCGAGGAACTCGACCACGCCAAGGCCCGCGGCGCGCGGATCCACGGCGAAGTGGCCGGCTACGGCTCGACGGCCGACGCCTTCCGCATCACCGACACCCATCCCGAAGGGCGCGGCGCCATCAGTTGCATCCGCATGGCCCTGGACGACGCGGGCCTGGGGCTCGACGCGGTCGATTACATCAACGCCCACGGCACCAGCACGTCCGTGAACGACAAGGTCGAGACCCTGGCCATCAAACAGGTCTTCGGCGACCGGGCCTACAAAATTCCCGTGTCGAGCACCAAGAGCATGACGGGCCACCTGATCGCGGCGGCCGGGGCCACGGAAGCGATCATCTGCCTGTTGGCCATCCGCGACAACGTGCTGCCGCCGACGATCAACTACGAAACGGTCGATCCTGAGTGCGACCTCGACTACGTCCCCAATCAGTCTCGGCAAGCCAAGTGCGACGTCGCCCTGAACCATAGCTTCGGCTTCGGCGGGCAGAACATTGTGCTGGCGCTGCGACGATTCGCGGGCTGACGACTTTTCCACCGCGAAGGCGCGAAGGACGCGAAGAAAGGAAAAATAGAAGAAGGGAAAACAGTATTTTGATTATTTGAGGGCAAAATTCTTGTCCTAGGTGTTGGCACGGAATCTTCCCTCGGCGACCATTCAAATCATTATCCTTTGCGTCCTTCGCGCCTTCGCGGTAAACAAATTTCCACCGCGAAGGCGCGAAGGACGCGAAGAAAAGAAAGGAAGAAGAAAATGGGGGCGATGATGACTCGGCAAGCGATCGAGGCGTTGGCGGCCGTTGTGGTCGACGCAATGATTAAAGTCCATCGCGCGCTCGGGCCCGGGTTGTTGGAGTCGGCCTATCAAGCCTGTCTGGCTCATGAGCTTCGCCAGCGCGGTTTGCGGGTCGAATGCGAGGTGGCCTTGCCGGTGCGTTACGACGGTCTCGACATCGACGCCGGCTACCGGATCGACATGCTCGTGGAAGGCGTCATTCTCATCGAAAACAAAGCCGTCCAAGCGATCCTACCGATTCACGAGGCCCAACTACTGACCTATCTGAAACTCTCCGGTCAAAAGCTTGGCTTCCTGGTCAACTGGAACGTGCCCCTCATCCGGGACGGCATCAAACGCATGGTCAATCATCTCTAATCGCTATTGCTTCTCCTTCTCTTCCTTTGCGTTCTTCGCGTCTTCGCGGTAAAATTTTTTTCTACCGCGAAGGCGCGAAGGACGCAAAGAAAAGATGCTCGCGTCAAGCTCTCGCGACTCGGTTGCGTTTTTGCTTTTTGTCGCATTTACGGATCGCACTTGACTCTGTCGCTCCGAGAAAATGTGACGTTTTACCTCTTGTTCGAGGTAAAAATATTTCTTAAAGTCGCACGTGCCCACGCCTGTTCGACTTGCGCTGATAACGACCCCGCGCGCGGCGTTTTCTTGAAAAAATTTCATTGACTTTCTCCGCCCATCGTGCATAAGAAGAGTGTCGGACGCCGGTGCGGCATCGAAGCGGAGTCGCGCGACGGCGCGTCGGTTGATCTCGACAAGGCGGGGCTCCTTGACGCCGTTTTCGGACGGCGCGATCCGTATCAACCACGGTGTGGGACGGGTGGTATTTTCCCGGCATTCGGTCAGCGCGGACGAGCGATGAACTCACGCTTTCGACCGTCGAGATTCTCTTGGGCGTGGACCGCCGCGCGGTGGTTCTCGCTCGACGGCCCGCCCCGCGAAGCAGCCGATTCGACGCACGAGGCCCTCGATCGCCGCGGCCGTCCGGCATTGCGCCGGCGGACCTTCCGCCGTGAAGGGCCCCACGCGGCTCTCCCGCCCATGTGCGAGATGCGGCCGCCCCCGCCGTCCGGCTAGTCCCGGACGTTCCGTCCGCCGCCAGCTCGCTTGCCGAGCGGCGGCCGACGAGCGAGTTACGATGTTCCCCATCGAAAAACCCTCGGGTGATGGGGGCGACGCCTTTCATGGCGAACCTGGCGAAACGAGCAATGCACCTCTCTCCGCTGGCCTTTTTCAAAAAGGAGGACTTTTCCCGTCGGTCTGGACCCTGTTTTGTTCACCCTTTTTCATGAAGAAAGCAGTCCCATTGTAACCTACGGGCAGCAATGCCACATTCGACGGCGCGCCTGTCGCTTGTGAACGTGTGGACCTACGAACGGCCCAACCCTTTCGATATTTCGTTTCCCGGCGCGTGCCCACGCGGCCACGCCCCGAAACGCTCGAAGCAGCCGGTTGCGGCGGAAACAACGTGCCAAGGCACGGGCCACGTTCCCAGCGACGGACGCGCCTTGTCGTTTTCTTGGTCTGCCAAGAAACGACCGCAACCGGGACGGCCCTGCACCAATCCCGGTTGCTGTTCGGTTTGTCTCGTATTATCGCGAGCCGATCGCGTGAATCATGCGTCGGGTCGCGCCGCGCCGGTCACGGTCCCAACGGCGACGGGCTCTTCATGAGAAAATCGCGCGGGCCGCGGACCGTGTAGTAGGGATAGCTCACCGCGCCGGTCGGCGGGCCCGGATTGACGTACTCCCGGCCACAAAGCCGGTCGCGGAGTCCACAGCCGCCGTTGCACGCTGGATCGCCGCACCCTTCGCAGCAACCGGTTTCGCAGGCCGTGGACCCGTCGCACGCGGCGGCATTGCAGTTGTTCGGTTCGCAGCTTGCGCACGTCTCGGGACAGTCCGTGCAATGGCCGCACGAACCGTCCACCAGGCACCGACCGTGCGGCGACAGAAAGCCGCCCAGCCCGCCGCAGCCGCTGAGCCCCACCGCGACGACCGCAACCGTCAAAAGAGCAAATGCGGATTTCATTCGTGAGATTCCTTTCCACTCGTATTGGGTCATCCACCGCGCCCGCGTCCCCTCCCTGGGTGCGACCGTGGTCGCCGCGGCGCGATGGTCCTCGCCGGTCTATTCTTCTTCGAGACGTCCGCTCCGCGAGCCGTCCCGGCAACCGGCGAGACAATCCTCCTTGAACGAACATCGGGCGACACAACCGGCCGAATCCAGAAAATCGCTAAAACTGCCATTTCCCACACAACCCACACCGCCAGAACCAGGCCCCCTCCGGCAGGGCATTTTTCTTCGCTAAAACCCTCCGCGACCCATGTTTCTCCATCCTGGACGACGGCGAAATACCCTGGTAGGGTGTAGAGCATCGGGTGAGCAGTAGGGTGGGCACCGCCCACCGAAAAACGACATGCCGTGGTGG
>DATECS010000209.1:0-2520 GCA_035286785.1 Thermoguttaceae bacterium
GCAAGCGAGGGTCGCCAAGTCGTATATCCTCGCGGCCACGAGCGGTTTGCCCTCGCGCGAGTTGATGATTGCCCTCGCTTGCGCTTCGGGTTGGTATTGCGCCGTCAACAAAAGCACCCCACAGGCCCGCCGACGTTCGCCGGCAGGCCCGTGGGGTGCGTGGTGAAAGAAAACGTCCGCTATTTCACGTCGTCGCGCGGCTGCTCGGACGAGCCGCCCGGGGCCGCCGCGCCGACCGGCTCCGCGGTCTCCCGCTTGTGGCCGAGGAAGACGAACTGTGTTTTGGTGCCGACCTTCTTCGATTCGACCGTAATCAAATCGCAGCCTTGGAACTCGCCCTTGAGCAGTTCCTCGGAAAGCGGGTCCTCGATGAAGTTCTCGATCGCGCGGCGAAGCGGCCGGGCGCCGAAATCGAGGTTCGATCCCTTCTTGACCAACAGATTCTTGGCCTCGATCGATAGGGTCAGCGTGAGCCCTCGTTCGCTGAGCCGCTCGCGGACCTTGGCCAGTTCGAGTTCGATCACGTCGCCCAGGTCGTTTTCGGTCAGGTGGCGGAAGACGATGATGTCGTCGATGCGGTTGAGAAACTCGGGCCGGAACACTTTTTCGATTTGTTCCTGGACGCGCTCCTTCATGCTCTCGTACGAGGCGTCGTCGCTGGGTTTCTGGAAGCCGAACGACGCTTCATTCTTGATCGCCTCGGCCCCGGCGTTGGTGGTCATGATGAGGATCGTGTTGCGGAAGTCGACGTTCCGTCCGAAGCTGTCCGTCAGACGGCCTTCCTCCATCACCTGCAGCAGCATGTTGAACACGTCGGGATGGGCCTTTTCGATTTCGTCCAAGAGGACGACCGAGTAGGGCCGGCGGCGGATTTTTTCGGTCAACTGGCCGCCTTCCTCGTAGCCGACGTAGCCCGGAGGAGCGCCGACCAGCCGGCTGACGTTGTGTTTCTCCATGTACTCGCTCATGTCGATCTGGATAATCGCTTCCTCGTCGCCGAACATGAACTCGGCGAGGACTTTGGCAAGCAGGGTCTTTCCGACGCCCGTCGGGCCGGCGAAGATGAAGCAGCCGGTGGGTCGCTTGGGGTCTTTCAGGCCGCTTCGACTTCGGCGCACGGCCTTCGAGATGGACCGGATGGCTTCGTCCTGGCTGATGACGTGTTTGTGGAGTTCTTCCTCCATTTTCATCAGCCGCATCGTGTCTTCGACCGTCAGCCGCGTGAGCGGAATGCCGGTCATTTTGGACACCACCTCGGCGATCACTTCCTCGTCGACCACGCCGTCGGTCTCGCGCGACTTCTCGCGCCATTCCTGGGTGATCGTTTTCTTTTTGTCCTTCAGCTTGTCGGCCTTGTCGCGGAGCGAAGCGGCCTTCTCGAAGTCCTGATTGGCGACCGCCTCTTCCTTCTGGCGGTTGAGCTGCTCGACCTCCTGGTCGATTTCCTTCAAATCGGGCGGCCGGGTCATCGATTTCAGGTGGACCCGGGCGCCGGACTCGTCGATCACGTCGATGGCCTTGTCCGGCAGACAGCGGCCCGTGATGTAGCGGCCCGAAAGTTCGACGGCGGCCTGGATGGCGTCGTCGGTGATTTGGACGTGGTGGTGGGTTTCGTAGCGATCGCGGAGTCCCTTGAGGATCTCGACCGTTTCGGCCGGGGTGGAGGGATCGACGATCACCACCTGGAACCGGCGGTCCAGGGCGCTGTCCTTTTCGACGTACTTGCGGTATTCGTCGAGCGTGGTGGCGCCGATGCACTGGATCTCGCCGCGGGAGAGGGCCGGCTTGAGCACGTTGCTGGCGTCGATCGCGCCTTCGGCGCCGCCCGCTCCGACCAGCGTGTGAAGCTCGTCGATGAAGAGGATCGTGTTCTTCGCGCGGCGCACTTCGTTCATCACGGTCTTGATGCGTTCCTCGAACTGGCCGCGATACTTGGTGCCCGCGACCATGCCGGCCAGGTCGAGCACGACGATCCGGCGGTCCAAGAGCAGCTCGGGCACGTTGCCTTCGACCACTCGTTGGGCGAAACCCTCGACGATGGCCGTCTTGCCGACGCCCGCCTCGCCCAGGAGCACGGGATTGTTCTTCGTGCGGCGGCCGAGGATTTGCATGGTGCGTTCGATTTCGCGTTCGCGTCCGATCACGGGGTCGAGCTTGCCCTGGCGTGCCAGTTCGGTCAGGTCGCGGCCGAAGCTGTCCAAGGCGGGCGTTTTCGACTTGCCGCGCGGGGCTTCGCCGGGGGCTCCACCGCCCATGCCGCCGCGGCCGGCCGTCTCGGGGCCTTCGCCGTGGCCGAGCAGATTGAGCACTTCCTCGCGGACGTCCTCGAGCTTCAGGGCCAGATTCATCAACACCTGGGCGGCCACGCCTTCCTGCTCGCGCAGCAGTCCCAGCAGGATGTGTTCGGTGCCGACGTAGTTATGGTTCAGGTTGCGCGCCTCTTCCATCGAGTATTCGATGACCTTCTTGGCGCGGGGCGTCTGGGGCAGCTTGCCCATCGTGACCATGTCGGGCCCGCTC
>DATECS010000210.1:0-3374 GCA_035286785.1 Thermoguttaceae bacterium
GCTCGTCGAACTCGCGGTTCACGTCGTCGGCCGAGCGGGTCGCCGTGCCCTTGAACGCCATGTGCTCAAGAAAATGGCTCACGCCGGCCACGTCGGGTGTCTCGTGGCGCGAGCCCGTCCGGACGAAAAAGCCCAGAGCGGTGGAATAGGCGTCGGGGTTCGCCTCGGCGACGATTTCCAGGCCGTTTTCGAGCGTGTGGCTATGAAACTTCATCGGGGCGTCTCCAGGGGGTCGGTTCCAAGTGTGACCACGGTGAAATCGCGTGGCGGATTGGCTTCGAGATAGGCATTGATCGACTCACAACTAAGCCGGTCGATCCGCCGGCCCACTTCGTCGAGCGTCCGCACGCGGCCCAGATGGTGCCAATCGCGGGCAATGCCCGAGCTGCGCGAGGCGCTCGACTCTTGCTGCATGATCAGGGCACTTTTGATCCGGGCCTTGAGCCGTTCGAGCTCGTGCGTCTCGACGCCGGCGGCCAGCCGGCGGATTTCGGCCAGCGTGACGTCGAGCGTTTCTTGGGCCCGATCGGTCGTGGTTCCGGCGTGGCAAAAGACCCCGCCGTGCTCGCGGAGCGAATGGCATGCGGCGTGGATCGAATAGCACAGCCCCCGTCGCTCGCGGACCTCGGTGAACAGCCGGGAACTCATTCCCCCGCTGAGCACGCCGACCGCGCCCCAGGCCTCGAAGTAGCGGTCGTCGCGATAGGGCACGCAGGGCCAGGCGATGCCGATTTGGGTTTGCTGCGACTCGTGCGCGACATGGCCGGTCGTGGGGCGGGCGACCGCGCCGGGCAAGGGCGATTCGCCGCCGTTGGGCCAATCGGCCAGCAGATCGGCCACCGTCGCCTTGAGCGATTCCCAATCGAAGCGGCCGGCCACGCCCAAAACGGTCCCGCCGGCGCGGAAACGGTCGGCGAAGAAGGCGCGGATGTCGTCCAGCGTGGTCGCCTCGACGGCCGCCAGTTCGCCCTGCGACGGGCGACCCCACGGGGCGTGGTAGTACCGGCGTCGCAGCTCGTTGCCCAGCTTTTGGGCCGGTTCATCCTCGACGGCCTGGATGTCCTGGAGCATGATCTGGCGGACCATTTCCAGTTGATCCCCGGGCAGATGGGGGCGGCGCAGCACGTCGGCATAAATGGCCAACGCGGCGGGCAGGTTCTCGGAAAGCGTCACGCCGCCGAAATAGGCATGGGCGTCCGAAACCGATTCGCTCCGCTCGACGCCCAGGTTGTCCAGATCCAACACCAACCGGCGGTTGTCGCGCGGGCCGGCGCCGCGGAGGACCATTTCCAGAACAAAGCCGGCCAGACCGCCGCGCCCCGTCGGGTCATGGACGCAACCGGCCGGCACGAGAAACGTGAACGCGGCCGATTGGAGCGAAGGCATCGGCTCGGCCACCAGGACCAGGCCGTTGGGGAAGGTGTGGAAAAGTATGGTATCGGTCACAAAGACTCCTTTTGTTTACCGCGAAGACGCAAAGGACGTAGGCCGGGTCGCGACCCGGCGATGCACCCGCACCATCCGCATTGCCGGGTCGCGACCCGGCCTACATTTCCCGTCGGTCAAAGATAGGCGATCTCCGCGGCTTTGAAAACGGTTTTCACGACGTTGAACCCATGGCGACGGTAGAGGCGGATGGCCGCGCGGTTTTCGGCCGTCACTTCGAGCGAGACGCGGGAGAGGCCCGCCTCGCGAAAACCGTCCAACGCACGGACGAGCAGGCATCGGCCCAGGCCGTGACCACGGTGTTCAGGGACGACGCCAAGGTTCTGGATCGAGCCGTAGCCGTTTTGGGTGTCCAGGCCTTGGATCGTGCCGCAAGGGTCGGGGCGGCCGGATTCGGGGTTGTCGTAGACGGCCAGCCAAGTGGCCTCGGGCAGAAAACCGACCTTGGCCGCGATCTCGTGCATGAGCCGCAGGCAGCCAGCCTCCTCGCCCAGGCAGGGGAACACGTGGGCGTCGATCTCACCGCAAAAGCTCAGGTATTTGGCGCGGGCGTGGGTTTCGAGCAGGTCGGGACTCCACGGCAAAAGCCGATAGCCGGCCGGCGGCGCGATCAGGCTGGCGGCTTCGGCCAGGTCGGCTTCCATTCGATAGCGTTTGAAATAGGTTGAAACCACGCGATGGTTGATTTGTAAATCGTGGGGTAAGGGGGCCGAAAACCCGATGTTTCAGCGGACTCCACTGCAAATCTACCGGGTGGCGACGTTCGGGTCAACGTGTGGACGGTAAATTGGGCGAAAGCGGCGAGGCTTGGTGGGGCGACGCAAACCGCTTTTTTCCGTCGCAAAATGCAAGGGTAGGCGACGTCAAGACGAGCAATAGGAGTTTGCGTAGTGCCGGTTTGCGTCGCCCCACCCTACTTTTCTCTGCCTACTGCCTACTGCCTACTGAATCATGCTCGCGGGTGGAACTTCCGGTGGACGGCCTTGAGACGCGAAACGTCGACGTGGGTGTAGATCTGGGTGGTGGCGATGCTGGCGTGGCCGAGCATTTCTTGCACCTGGCGCAAGTCGGCCCCGCCGGCCAGCACGTGGGTGGCGAAACTGTGACGCAGCGTATGGGGGCTGACGTCGGCCGGGACGCCGATTCGCCGGGCGTAGCGTTTCAGTAGTTCCCAGATCCGCTCGCGACGCATTCGCCGGCCGCGATAGGAAAGCAAAACCCACGGCGGTCGCGTCGTCGAGCGGGCGGCCAGGGCGGGACGCTCGTGTTCCAAATAGGCTTCGACCGCGCGGATCGCCGCAAGACCAAGCATGACGATCCGCTCTTTGTCGCCTTTGCCGCGACAAACGCAATAAGCCTCGGCCAGATGGACGTCGGGCATGGTCAGGTTCGACAGCTCGGAGGCGCGACAGCCGGTTGCGTAGAGCAATTCCAACATGGCCCGATCGCGCCGCCAGCAGGCGTCACGTCGCGTGGGGCTCAGCAGAAGCTGGTCAATCTGCTCGGGACTGAGCACCTTGGGCACACGCTCCCAGAGTTTTTGGCTTCCAAGCAACTCGGCCAGATTGTCGACCAGAATGCATTCGAGCTGCAGGTAGCGGAAGAAGAGTTTCACCGAGACCAACGCGCGGGCGATGCTGGCGGGGGCGAGTTTGTGTCCGTTGAGCCAGGTGGCATAGTCGGCCAGGTCTTGAATGGTGAGCCGGGGGATGCTACGGCCGTCGAGCCACTTGGCGAATTTGACAAGGTCGCGGCGATAGGCGGCCACCGTGTTCTCGGCCAAGTGGCACTCGCCCGCGCAGTACTCGACAAACGCCCCGAGCCGCTCGCGCGCGACATCGGCGGGTCGAGGAGCTTGGGGGCGGAGGTGTTTTCGGCGGGAGAGTTTCATATTGTCGCGTTTCGTAGTAGGCCGGGTCGAGACCCGG
>DATECS010000211.1:0-2125 GCA_035286785.1 Thermoguttaceae bacterium
GGGCGGATTCTCGATCTGGTTCCGTTGGACGACGTGTTCATTGTGCCGCGCGGATTCTCGATCGACCGCTACCTCCGCAACGCCTGGCACTTGATTCCCGAGCCGGGCCCGGACCAGGACGTCGTCGTCCGTTTCAGCCGGCTCGTGGCGAAGAACGTCGCCGAAGTGGCCTGGCACAAAACCCAGCGGCTGGAATTCAACCCGGACGGCTCGCTCGATTTCCACGTGACGGTCTCGGGCGTGAAGGAAATCTCGTGGTGGGTGCTCGGCTACGGCGATCAGGCCGAGGTGATCCGCCCCCCCGAACTGCGGCGGCTGGTGGCTGCCCACGCGCGCCGGATGACCCAACTTTACCGAGGCCGCGGGGAGGACGAGACGGCGGAATGACGGCGAGGGCCCCCTTCCCTTGGCCGACAAGCCAAGAGGGCGTAGAATCAAGGTCGCGCCGCGCATCCCGTAGGCCGGGTCATGACCCGGCGGAATGTGCCGCATTATTCCATCGCCGGGTCGCGACCCGGCCTACGATTGATTGCACGTCTCACGGCGATTTACGAATATGTTTATTTCCATCGACGGTTGCGACGGCACGGGAAAATCGACGCAAGTCGAGCGGCTGGCCGGCTGGCTCCGCGGGCAAGGGCACGAGGTCGTCACGTGCCGCGATCCGGGAAGCACGCCGCTGGGCGAGGCAGTTCGCGGGCTCTTGCTGCACCGCGCCGACCTGGCCATCGACCGGCGGAGCGAGATGCTGCTCTACATGGCCGCCCGGGCACAACTGGTCGAAGAAGTAATCCGGCCCGCGCTGGCCGCTGGAAAAATTGTCTTGTCGGACCGTTATCTGCTGGCCAACGTGGTCTATCAGGGACACGCCGGCGGGCTGGACGTCGAGGCCCTCTGGGAAGTCGGCCGCGTGGCGACCGGCGGCGTGATGCCCGAGCTGACCGTGGTGCTCGACATGCCCTCGGACGCGGCGGCCGCCCGGCTCGACCGGACGCTCGACCGCATGGAACGCCAAGGCGACGGATTCCATGCCCGGGTCCGCGCCGGTTTCCTGGCCGAAGCCGCGCGGCGCGGCGGCGAGATCGTCGTAATTGACGCGGCGAGGGACGTTGACGCGGTGGAAAGGGAGATTCGCCGGGTGGTCGAACGAGTTCTGCCGCTCCACAATCCGAGCCGCGACCGTAAGGGAGCGGTTTCCCATCTCAAACCGCTCCCTTACGGTCGCGGCTCGGATAGTCATAAGCAAGACCTTCAGTAGATCGCATCATGACTTGGCAAGGCATCGAAGGACACGATCGCATCGTTGAGCAATTTCGCCGCGCGGCCGCGCGCGGGCGGCTGGCGAGCAGTTTCTTGTTCGCCGGCCCCTCGGGCATCGGCAAACGATCGTTCGCCCTCGCCCTGGCCCGGGCCTTGTTGTGCGAGACGCGATCCGAGGCGGTGCTCGATCCGTGCGGCCAGTGCCCGGCGTGCGCCCAGGTTGCCGCGGGCACGCATCCCGACGTGCTCCAGGTGGCCAAGCCGGCGGACAAGTCGTACCTGCCGCTGGAGTTGCTGCTCGGCGACAAGGAGCACCGCGGGCGGCGCGGCCTGTGCCACGACATCGGCCTGAAACCGTTCGCCGGCGGCCGGCGGATCGCGATTATCGACGACGCCGATTATCTCAACGCCGAAGGCGCGAACTGCCTGTTGAAAACGCTGGAGGAGCCGCCGCCGCGATCGGTGTTGATTCTGGTCGGCACAAGCCCAGCCCGGCAGTTGCCCACGATCCGTTCGCGGTGCCAGTTGGTGCGTTTTGATCCGCTGCCGGAGGCGACCGTGGCCGAGTTGTTGCTCGCGCGGGGCCACGCGAAGGACGCGGCCGAGGCCCGTCGCATGGCGGCCCACGGCGAAGGCAGTCCCGAACGGGCCGTCGAGTTGGCGGGGGAAGAACTCTGGTCGTTCCGCGAGACGCTGCTGGGCCAACTCGCCTCGCCGTCGCTCGACTCGCTTCGCATGGCCGGGATGATTAGCGAGTTTGTCGAGGCGGCGGGCCGCGAAGCGCCGGCCCGGCGCGAGCGGCTTCGGCTCGCGGCCCTCTTCGCGGCCGAGTTCTATCGCGGACGGCTGATGACGCGCCACGGAG
>DATECS010000212.1:0-4037 GCA_035286785.1 Thermoguttaceae bacterium
CGCCGCAATCCCCCCACCACCCCTTTTCGCGTGGCGCCGACGACGCAAGCCTCCCCAATCTACCACCCGCGCCGGCCGCCTACAACCCTGCGCCGCCCCCGATCAATACCGCCACACCATCTGCCCGAACACGGTGCGTCGCACTTCCGTCGCCCCCAGCCCGTACGGTTCCGCGTAGAATTCGTAGAAGTGCGTATCCAGCAGATTCTGTCCGACAATGGCCGCCTCGAAATGTTCCGTCGGCTTCCAAGCCAGCCGCAGGTCCATCGTCAGATACCGCGGCACGTCGAGCCCCTTCAAATTGTCGACGTAACGCAGCACGGCGTCGAAGTCCCACGTCGGCGACAGCGTCCACGACGACTGCACGCGAAACTGCTGCATCGGCAGATCCCCGTCGCCGTAGACCAGCGTCTCTTGCGCCGATCCCACTTCCCATTGAAGATACTGAAAATCATAAAATCCCCACAGCCGCCACCTGTCCGTGATGTCCCAGCAGGCCGACAACTCCACCCCGTAAGCCGTGCCGCCCACGTCGTTGATCCAGTCCGAGTGCGCGACGAAGTAGGGATCCACCCAATTGAAGCTGTCCACGGCGAACCCGTGCAAATCCTCGTAGACGTTGTAGTACGTCGCCACGTCCCACGAAAACCGTTCGGTCGCCTGCGTGCGATACCCGATCTCGTAGGCCAGCAGCTTCTCCGATTTCGAGCCATTCGTGCCCGTCAATTGAAGGAACGTCGGCCAGACGGGATCGGCCGATGGCCCGAAGTTCACCGTCCCCGTCTCCTGATAAAGGGCCGGCGTCGAGATGGGCCGTGAAATGGCTCCCCACAACGAATGCCGTTCGTCCGGCGTCCACAACAACCGAATGCTCGGCTGCACCTGGAACCCGCAAAAGTTGTCGCGCCCCAGCTTCGTGCCCGCCGTCAAAAACCACCGGTCCTCGGCCAGCTCGATCTCGTCCTGAATAAATCCGCTGAATTCGTTGTAGGTGATGTGCGTCGGCGAGAAGCTCAGGAAAAAGCTCCCGTCGGGTTCATAATTGAAAATCTGCCGATGGTTCAGGCCCCAGATCACGTTATGCCGATCGCCCAATGGAAATCGATGCTGAAAATCGAAATCCATCGTCGTCCACATCTGGTCGCCCATCACCTGTTTGCGATAATTCCGATCGTAATACGTCTGGAACTTCCAATCCGAATCCTCGCTCGTCGTGTGCTCCCATCGCAACAGCACGCTCTGACCCGTAAAGTCCATATCCTCGGGAAACACTTGGTAGAACGGATCGTAGGGCACCGGCCAAATGCTCCGCTGCCCTTCGCTTCCGGCGAAAAATTGCCCCAACGCCGTGAAATGGTTGCACCGGCACGGATCCCAATCCATCCGGAAACCGCCGTTCCCCGCCCGCCAGTCGTCCCACGCCAACCCCTCGCCGGGCAAATAGCCGGGCCCGCGCTCAAAATGCTTCCCCCACATCCGCCACGAAAATTCGTCGTCGCCCCCGCCGACCCGCACCGCCTCGTTCAGCAGGTCGTAGTTCCCGCCGCCCACTTCGGCGTACACGCCTCTCGACTCCGAGGCCTTCTTCGTGATGATGTTGATCACCCCGTCCACCGCGTTCGCGCCCCAGATCGTCCCGCCCGGCCCGCGGATCACCTCGATCCGTTCGATGTCTTCAAAAAGTAGGTCCTGCATGTCCCAAAACACGCCGCCGAACACCGGGTTGTAGATGCTCCGGCCGTCGATCATCACCAACAGCAGTTTGCTGAAACGGCTTTGCTGACCTCGGATGCCGATCGCCCATGAGTTCGACGAAATCTTCGCCACCTTCACGCCCGGCGCCAACCGCAACAAGTCGGGCACCGTCCGGTAGCCGCTCCGACGGATCATTTCGTTGGTGATCACGAACACGGCCGCCGGCGACTGCCCGATCGTGCTCGTCTGACGCGAAACGCTCGTTACCTCCGTCCCCATCGCGGTGCCCGCTTTGACCTGCGTGCGCGAGAGCTCCTGAATATCCTTGTTCAAGAAATCGAGGTCGCCGTTCGCCTCGCCTTCTTTCTTCGTGGAGGCCGCGTCGCCTTGGCCCTGCTCGTCCGCCAGCCAGGCCACGTCAAACGGCGTTCGCGCGGCCGCGGAATTCGATTGCGCGAAACCGGCGCACGGAAAGATGAGACTCGAAACCAGGCTCCAGAGAATCGCGCTGCGATACGCTTTCGGAGGCGCCACCCCATCCTTTCCAACAAACCAACGTGATCTCATCCCTGACTCCTTTACGCGGCGACTTCCCTGCCACAAAGTCTGGGCTTGGCTTCCATGGTCCCACGCCGCGCGCTCAAAAAACGCACGGCCCCTTATGAAAAATCGGAATGAACAGTACGATCGGCCAAGGAAATTCACCCAAGCCATGCAGCTTACCCATTCGCCCACGTCACGTAATATTTACCCAACTATAGGGTGGGGTGATAGAGGCGATCACCTAATCCTGCATCGCCACAACGCCAACTCGCCGCCATCGCCCCCACCACCCCACTCAACCCGTGGTCAACATCCTGAACGCGGATATGATGGAGAATGGAGAATGGAGAATGGACTCTCTTCACCCTTTGCCGACTGCCGTCCACACACCGACAACCCATGAAACTTTCGCGGCTGGCGCTTCTGATCCCCTGCCTCGCCCTGCTGCTCGCCGCAGCGGCCTTGGTCGCCTGGCTCCGTGCGGTCGACGTCCTCGACCTGCAACCCCGAATCCCCGGCCGCGACCGCGCAATGACATCCACCGTCGATCGTCAACAACCCTTGGTCGGCACATTGACCCCGGGCCCCGGCCGCCCCGCCAATCTGGCCGGCGATTGGTCCCGTTTTCGCGGCCCGCGGTTCGACGCCATCGCCCATGACACCGTCCCCCTGGCCCGATCCTGGCCCGCCGCCGGTCCGCCCGTCCTTTGGTCGCTCGACTTGGGCGAAGGCTACGCCGGCGCGGCCGTCCGCGGCGGCCGCGTCTACGTGCTCGACTACGACGCCCGCCGCGCGGCCGACGTGCTCCGATGCCTCTCCCTGGCCGATGGCCGGGAGATCTGGCAATACTCCTACCCCGTCACCATTAAACGGTTTCACGGCATGTCGCGGACCGTGCCCGCCGTGACCGACAAGTACGTCGTCACCCTCGGCCCCAAGTGCCAGATCGCCTGCCTCGACCCCCAATCCGGAAAGGCCTACTGGCTCAAGGACCTGGTCCGCGACTTCGGCGCGACCATCCCCCAGTGGTACGCCGGCCAGTGTCCTATGATCGACGGCGATCTCGCCATCTTCGCCCCCGGCGGCGACGACGCCCTGTTGGTGGCCCTCGACTGCCGCTCGGGCGACGTCGTCTGGCGCACCTCCAACCCACGACGCTGGAAGATGACCCATTCGTCGATCATGCCCATGCAATTCGCCGGTCGAAAAATGTACGTCTACTTCGGCAAAGGCGGCGTCGCCGGCGTCTCGGCCGACGACGGCACGCTCCTCTGGGACACGACCGCGTGGAAGGTCGGCATCGCCACCTGCCCCTCGCCCGTCATCCTGCCCGAGGGCCGCATCTTCTGCTGCGGCGGCTACAACTCCGGCGCGGTCATGCTGCAATTGGTCGAGGAAAACGGAACGCTCGCGGCCAAGGAACTCTTCCGCCTCACCCCCAGGCAATTTGGCTCCACCCAGCACACGCCCGTCTTTTACAACAACCACTTGTTCGGCGTCCGTGAACACGACAAGCAATTGGTCTGCCTCGACCTCGACGGAAAAGAAGTCTGGCGCAGCGGCGCCGACCACCGTTTCGCTGAAGGCCGCGGCCCCTACTTTCTCGCCGATGGCCTGCTCTTCCTCCTCGACGATAACGGCAAGCTCACTCTCGTCGAAGCGACCACGGCCGGCTATCACCCCCTGGCCCGCGCCCAAGTCCTCCACGGCCACGACGCCTGGGCCCCCATGGCCCTGGCCGACGGCCGCCTATTGCTACGCGACCTGACTCAAATGCTCTGCCTCAACGTCGCCCAATC
>DATECS010000213.1:0-2387 GCA_035286785.1 Thermoguttaceae bacterium
CTCGGTCCGTCGCCCGAACTTCCCATTCCGCAACAACTTCGCTATACTGACACACAATGTACTTCCACCCCAAACCAAACCGCTCCGGGCCGCGTACTTGTGGGTAAAGACAAGGTCATGACCCGGCCTACGCTATGCGCCGGGTCGCGACCCGGCCTACGAGAAATAGGTATCTTCCGTTACTGGGGTGCGAGGTGCGATTTTTTGTGACGTTTCCTCGGCATCGAGGGCCCACAAGGGACTGATCTCGACCGAGACGCCCTCGGCCACTTCGGCACCGGCGCGGCGGAGCCAGCCAGCGTGTTGGGCGATCATCGCGGCGCGAACCGTCTCGGGCGTGTCGGCCCGCTCGCCCGAGGCGTTTTTCAGCGGGGCGAACGCCGCGGCCCGGTCCACTTCGACCACGGCCGCCCGGCGGGCCGATGGCAGCAGGTCGAAAATGAATCGCTCGAACTTGACGGCGTTGGGCTCGGTCGGTTCGACGCGGCGGCCTTGGGCGTCGACGTGGGCGACTTTTTTCAGGGCGTGATGGAAGGGAAGCGAACCGCGCGCGGCGGCCATGCGCCGCAAGAAGGCCACGTCCATCACATGCACCGCGATGCTGCCCGCCCAAATCGCAAGCGAACCGTCGGGGTTGCGCCGCTGGGCGAGCGTTTCGGGCAGGTCGCTGTACTCGATCACGTGGAGCCGGCCGTCAACCGACACGATGTTGCCCACCCGTTCCAGCGGATCGGTCTTGGCGACGACCTGCGAGGTGAGTTCCGACCCGGCCAGCAGGTGATAGCCGACCGTCTCACGCCCGCAAACGTCAACCAGCGGGTTGTCGACCTGGAAGTAGAACAGGTGCTCGATGCCGCGGCGCCGGACGTGGTCGAGCGAACCGCCGGCGGCCAGCGCGGCGAGCATTCCGCCGTGTCCGTCGGGACTCACGGCCAGTCGGCCCGGCGCGGCCAGCAGGATCTTGCCCGTGGCCGCGTCCACCGCCGGCATGGTCCCTTGGCAAAAGATTCGCAGGTCGTCCTCGTCCAGGCCGAAGCGGTCGTTCTCGGCGAAGAATCGCCGCGTCGCGTCGTCGGTCGCCGGACTAGTCATCAGATAGAGCGGAATCCTCGCGCCATAGCGCCGCGCGGCCGCTACGATCTTCTCGACGTGAATCTGAAAAAGCGATTTGCCCGACAGAGGGCCGATTGGAAACAGGCCTTTGGGTTGGTCGAACCCAAGCCGCGTGCCCTGACCGCCGGCGACGAGGATCACGCCCAGCCGGCCGGCGCGGAGCGCGTCCTCGGCTTGCCGTCGGGCCCGCTCCGGCGAAAACGGATTCTTCGCCGTATTCAGCCGAAAGGCCGGCGGCGAATCGGACCGGGCCACGAGCGACTGGACGTCTTCGGTCACGTCGCGCCGGGCGTACAACTCGGCGATCAAGTCCAGATCGACCGCGCGAATCTCGGCCGTCAGGACCGCCCGTTGGTCAGGACTCAGCCGATCCCAGAAGGCCAGCAGGTGTTCTTGGCCATGCCGCTCGAGAAGTGAACGCAACTCGTTTCCTGCCGTATTCATTTTTACCTATTCTTTCACAAAGCTCCTCAATCCACCAGGTTATCCACGACTCCAGAACGCCACGCCTTTTCGTTTACGCGGAATTGTTTGCGCAACCGATACGTCTTCACGATGGGTTTATTGTGGCGAATGATGTTCAGCGGTCTTGTGATCTCTTCCTGCCGCCAATGTTTCTCTATTTGGCCGGCGGCCGCCAATATACCCCACCCAGGAGGGCTTGTCTGCGCTCGATTGCGACAATTCTCTTCTCGATCGAGAAATCGGACTGCCTCGTCTGCCTAGACCGGATCATTCACGAACCAGGGTTTTCGACGCGGAGTTGAATGCCGCGGTTCAAATCGACCGTGGCCGTCTTTACCTCGCCGCGCCGCCAGCGGAGCCCGCCACGATAGACGTGGGCCAACGCCAACGTCGGTTGCCGCGTAAGTCGCGACGGTCCAATCGGGCTTGACCCAAGAAACTAATCCGTCCTATACTACCACCCCGCAGTGTCCCTGGACTGAGGGACCATTCTGTCGCTTAAGGCGAGACTCGCCAACGGTTTATGGAGGAACCGCAATGACCCGAAAAAAATCTTTCCCCGCCCCGTCTTCCCAGCCCGCCGGACGTTGGTCCAAACGCTTTGTCCTGATTGCGGCCTGTGCGGCCGTGGTGACCGTCGTGGGTGCGATCCGCCACTACTGGTCGGCCGAGCCGGCCAACGCCCAGATGCCCGGCGTGGGCTATCAGCGTGGCGCCGGCCAATCCAACTCCACGCGGCAGCCGGCCCAGCGGCCCTCTCAGCCCGCGCCGGCCGCGCGTTCAAATTCCGCCCAGCCCGACATGGTCGC
>DATECS010000214.1:0-5350 GCA_035286785.1 Thermoguttaceae bacterium
CACCGCCGCCGCGCGGGCCGAGCCGATTTTGCTTCCCGGCGACAAAATCGTCAAGATCGACGGCGTCCCCGTGAAAACGGGCCCGGCGGTGGACGAAGCCCTATCGGCCCGCCGCGACCGGCCGATCGAGATTACGATTGAGCGCAAGAAAGGCCGTGACAAGCCGGCCGAGGAACTTCTCATTCACGTCGTGCCGCGGCCCATGCGCGATCTTGGCCTCGTCATGGAAATGGGCCCCGTCACGGCCATCCAAAAAGGTTCTCCGGCAGCCCTGGCGGGTCTCAAGCCGGGCGACCGGTTGACGGCCCTCGACGGCTCGCCCGTGGGCGATCCGCTGACGCTGGGCGATCGACTCTGGAAGCAAGTCGAACGGGCCGCGGCCGACGGCAAGTCGCCGCCCACGGTGACGCTGACGGTAGAACGTGCCGAAACTCTTGACGTTCCGGTGACACTGAAGGGACTTCAGCCACGCGACTGCATTGTTGCCGTCGACAATCACTCCCTGGAGAACCAGAAAATCTCCGTGGATCCACTCTGGGCACGAGTGAACCGGGCGCTTGCCAAAGGCGAGTCGGTGCCCGAGGTTACCCTGACCGTGAAACGTCGGCATAAACTTGAATTACCCGTCGCCTTGCGGCGAACGAACGCTTTCGAAACGCCTTCGCTGTCGAGTGCCAATGGGCCGGTGAGCGTGCCCTCGCTGGGCGTGGCATATAAAATCGGAAATAAAGTCGCCGAGGTTGTGCCCGGCGGTCCGGCCGCGGCGGCAGGCGTCGTGCCCGGCGACGTGCTGACCGCGGTGACGATCCCGAAGCCCGACGACGCTCTTGTCGAACGCGAGGGACTCAAGTCGGGCGACGTGGAAGAAGCCGAATTCGACTTGAAGAAGTACCCGTTCGATTGGCCCCGGGTCTTCACCAACATGCAAATGATGTTGCCGGGATCGAAGGTCGAATTGACGTTCGCCAAGGGCAAGAAGGCCGTGCTTGAGCCGGTCGCCGACGACGACTGGTTCAATCCCGAGCGCGGTTTCCGGTTTGCTCCGTTAGAGTTCAAACAAACGGCCCACTCGTTCGGCGAGGCGTTGCGGCTCGGCGGCGCCGAAACCTGGGAGCAGAGCACCGTCGTGCTCCGCACGGTGCAAAGGCTCGCGTCGGGCGATCTTTCGATGAAGCTCGTCGGAGGGCCCATCACCATCGCCCAGGTGGCCGGCGCGAAAGCCAGTGCTGGCTTGTCGGACTTCCTCATTTTCCTGACGATGATTTCCTCGATGCTGGCCGTGGTCAACTTTCTGCCCATTCCCATCCTCGACGGAGGCCATTTCGTCTTCCTGCTCTACGAAGGCATCCGCCGCAAACCGGTCAGCGAACGGGTCCAACTGGCCCTGAGCTACGTCGGGCTGCTGCTGATCCTCGCCCTGATGTTCTGGGCCCTGGGCCTGGACACGAAGTTGATTCCGAGGGAATGAGAAGGAAGGGATTTGGGGATTTCAGTAGTTACAAGTTTGGGACAATCCCGTAGGCCGGGTCGCGACCCGGCGACAGATAGTCCCGAGCAAGAACCTTGCCGGGTCACGACCCGGCCTACGGTGATTCGGCGAATTTGGAACTATTGGATTTGGGGATTTAGGCGCTGAAGTTCTGCCCGTTGCCTGCGGCTTACTGCTCTTGTTCCAACCGGGCCGTTGGGCTAGGATAAGGCACCTTGGACTCTCCCCGCTGGGTGGGGGCCTCGATGAGCGAGGTCCGTCCAAGCGCGGCCCCTATTCGGAAAGGATTCCGATCTCATGCAAGCCACTCTCGCGGAACTCGCGGCCCTGGTCGATGGTTGGTTGGTGGGCGACGGCGATCTGGTCATCTACGGCGCGGCCCCGTTGTGCAACGCCGTGCCCGGCCAGATTACTCTGTTCGACAGCAACGGCGCCGACCGCAACAATAAGCTGACCAACACTCGGGCGTCGGCCGTGTTGGCCTCGCACCGCAACCCGCCGCAGGAAGAAATGCCGACCATTCTGGTCGACGACGTTCACGCGGCCTTTGCGGCGATCTTGAAACATTTCAACCCGCCGCGCCGTCGCCGTCGGACGGGCGTGAGCCCGCTGGCCGTGATCAGTCCCTCGGCCAAGTTGGACGAGGACGTCGACGTGTATCCCTACGCCACGATCGGCGACGAGGTTTTCGTGGGGGCCGGCTCGACGATCCATTCGGGCGTGCATATCATGGCCGGCTCGAAGATCGGCCGCGACGTGACCATCTTTCCCAACGCCGTGCTCTACGAAGACACGATCATCGGCGCGCGGTGCATTATCCACGCCGGCGCTTTGCTCGGGGCCTATGGGTTCGGCTATACGCAGGTCGACGGGCGACACGTTCTTTCGGCCCAGTTGGGCAACGTCATCCTCGGGGCCGACGTCGAGGTGGGCGCCGGCACGACGATCGACCGGGGAACCTACGGGCCCACGATGGTCGGCGAAGGAACCAAAATCGATGACTTGGTGATGATCGCCCACAATTGCCGCATCGGGCGGCACAACATGCTTTGTTCCCAGGTCGGCATCGCGGGCAGCACGAGCACGGGCGACTACGTGGTGATGGCGGGCCAGGTGGGCGTGCGCGACCACGTTCATATCGGCCGCGGCGCCGTGCTGGGCGCGATGGCCGGCGTGATCAACGACGTGGCCGACGGAGAACGCGTGATCGGCATTCCCGCCACGCCCGAACGCGACCAGAAACTCAAGCAGGCCGCTTTCACGAAGCTGCCGGAGATGCGCCGTCAGTTGAAAATGCTCCAGCGCGCGGTCGATAAACTCCTGGAACAAGAAACGGGCCGCAAGGAAGTGAAGAAGGACGACATTGCCCGCGCGGCGTGACTTTTTTCTTAACGCAAAGACGCGAAGACGCGAAGACGCAAAGAAGAGGGGGATAGAGGAGGATAACTGTCTTTAATCAATGCGATGAAACCATTCCGGTGAATTCTTTTTTCCGTGTTTGGGTTATCCAATCACTTTACTCTGCGTCCTTGCGTCTTCGCGTCTTTGCGTTGAACCCGTCGAGCCATGAACGAGCCAGCCGACAAAACGACTTCGGTGGACTCGCCCGATCAATCGCCGCGCCGGGTGGGCCTGGTGGCTGGGTGGGGGCGCTATCCGTTCGTCGTGGCCGAGACCCTTCGCCGCCAGGGCGTTCGGGTCTATTGCGTCGGCGTGATCGGCCACGCCGAGCCCGAGTTGCGCGACGCTTGCGACGATTTCCGCTGGATCGGGCTGTGCCGGCTAGGCGCGGCCATTCGCTATTTTCAGAGGCACGGCGTCACCGAGGCCACGCTGGTCGGCAAGACACATAAGGTAGCCCTGTTCCAGCCGTGGCGTTGGGTCAAGCTGCTGCCCGACTGGACGACCGTTCGCACGTTCGCGCCCCATTTTCTCACGCGCCGCAAGGACTGCCGCGACGACTCGCTGTTGGGCGCGGTGGTCGAGGTGTTTGCGGCCCACGGAATCCACTTCCGCCCGGCGACCGACTACGTGCCCGAGTTGCTCGTTCGGGAGGGCGTGTTGACGGATCGAAGCCCGTCGGAGGCCGAGTGGCGCGACGTGGAATTCGGATGGCACATCGCCAAACAGATGGGCGGGCTTGACATCGGCCAGAGCGTCGTGGTCAAGGATCAGGCCGTGATGGCCGTCGAGGCGGTCGAGGGGACCGACGAGTGCATCCGCCGGGCGGGGTCGCTCTGCGGCACGGGGGGGTTCGCCGTGGTTAAAGTGGCCAAGCCCCAGCAGGACATGCGGTTCGACGTTCCCACCGTCGGGCGGAAGACGCTGGAATCGATTCGGCAGGCCGGCGGACGGGTTCTGGCCATCGAAGCGGGGCGGACTATCTTGCTCGACGAAAAAGAAACCATTGCCTGGGCGAACCAACATCGACTGACCATCGTATCGTTATCAGTGGGCAGCAGGCAGTAGGCAGAGGGCAGAGGGTAGTAGACAGTTACGAACATGGACCGTAGTAGCCGTCGGCGGAAGCCCACGGAAGCGTAAGGATACGTCGTTCCAATCCCTAATCCCCCATCACTAATCCCTTTACAAGGAGGTTGCCTGATTGACGATTGACCGTTGACCCGGAGCATTCGCGCACTATCGAGGGAAAGGTAGAAGAAGTCAGGACGCCGGGCCCTCCCGCGGCCCACGAGCGTCCTTTCCGCAAAGAACCCCTCCCTTCTCATTCTCTATTCGAGATTCCCCCCGAAAAGCTCTGATAGAGCGCGATCCTCCGGGTCGCTTTGTTTCTTGGCCGCTCTCTCGGTTCAGATTTCCCTAATACCAACCCGAGGCGTCAGCGAGGACATCATGTTCCACGACTGCGAGAGTGTCTATGGTTGGAAAGAGCGGGGCAGATGCCACCGGGGGCTATCCGGTTTCGTCATGTGCGATTTCCGGCCCCGAAGGGGCGCAAGTTCTCCCAGCCCAGGGCAACGCCCTGAGGAACGGAGGTCGATTCTATACACCATTCGGCCCAACGGGCCAATCGTTCCAAGGAACGGTTGGGCCGTTGGCCCGATGATGTAACGTGCTGTTACACCGTGTCCTCAGGGCGTTGCCCTGGGCTGAGAGAACCAAGGGCCTTCGGCCCACCAGGGTATCGTCTTGCAGCCATCCACAAACGTGACGCTCACACACCCCGATCGCATCGGCAAGGATTGCGAATGGTACTTGCCCTCGCTTGCGCGTCGGGTTAGTATGCGCTGATGGAACATGCTTGATAGGGAGAAGTTGTCATGGATCTTTTCGAAGCCGTCGCCCGGCGATACAGCTATCGCGGGCCGTTCACCGACGCGGCCGTGCCGCGCGACGACCTGCGCAAGATTGTGCAGGCGGGAATTCAAGCCCCCTCGGCTTGCAATGAGCAGGTGGCCCAGTTTGTCGTCGTCGATGATCCCAAGTTGCTGGCGGGGATCGCCGAGATCGTCGGCCGCCCAGTGTGTGAGACGGCCCGGGCGATGATTGTCTGCCTGACCGACAATCGGCCGGTTTTCAAGGAGTTTGCGTTTCCGATCGAAGACTCCGCGGCGGCCGTGGAGAATATGCTTCTGGCCGCCACGGCGCTGGGCTACGCGAGCGTCTGGCTCGACGGCGTGCTGAAGGTACACGACGTCGCCGAGCGCATCGGCCGGTTGCTCGGCGTGCCGGAGGAGTTCACCGTGCGGGTGCTGCTCCCGTTGGGCGTGGCGGCGAATCCGGGCGTGCAACGCGACCGGCTGCCGTTTGAAAAACGGGCGTGGTTCAACGGGTATGCGGCGGGCAGCGGGCAGTAGGCAGAGGCGGTTCCGAGCCGCGACCGTGAGGGAGCGGTTGTGA
>DATECS010000215.1:0-3098 GCA_035286785.1 Thermoguttaceae bacterium
TGACATTGACTCCAGGGCAAAACTCCAGGCAAACGCTTCCCTGCGCGCCTTCATGCCTCCCATTTTAACCGAAGTAATGCAAAATCTCCTACCGCCGTTTTCCAGCCTTCAAAGCCCATGCAAAAGCTGACATGCACCCGGCATCGCCGGATCGATTCGAGTTCGGCTTCCGTCTGAGGCACGTTGACGTACTCCGTCCAATCGGACGGTTGGGGCAGCGGCCAGTCGCCGAGCAACGGCCCACGCATCTTCCGGGGGAATTAAAGGGGACGGGCGCATATAATGGGCAACATGGAGGCAATGGCGATTCATAAAGGTGGCTTGTGCGGACGACCGCGGGGTCGCAGCGTCGATTGCAGGCCGAGTTGGTCCGCCGTCTGTTCAATCCATGCCTCCTCGCCGTAAGGACTGCCGCGACGGAGGCATCGCCGGATCGATTCGAGTTCGGCTTCCGTCTGAGGCACGTTGACGTACTCCGTCCAGTCGGACGGTTGGGGCAGCGGCCAGTCGCCGAGCAACGGCCCACGCATCTTCCGGGCACGGTGATACAGGCTTCCCCATTTCCAGTCCTCCGCGCGCGCGACCAGTCCGGCCCGCAAGGCGTTCCGCTCGACGTATCGCACGACGGAGTAAAAATGCTCGTCATTTTCAAGGGGAAACGACTTGAACCGCCCCTGATACAAGTGCCCATAGCCGACGCGACGTTTCGCCCGTTGCCAGCGCTGGGTGTGCATGTTGGCCATCCGTTGCATGAACCGCGACAAGTCGCCGCCGCGCGCGGGCCAAAGGACGAAGTGCCAGTGATTCGGCATCCAACAGTAGGCGCAGATGCGGATCGGCGCGACGCGAAGAGTGTGCTCCACCACGCGATGGAAGGCGTCATAATCCTTCTCGGCCCGGAAGATTTGCATTCTTCCCACGCCGCGATTGAGCACATGAAACAACATCCCTCCCGGCGCGACTCTTGCGGTTCGAGGCATGACCGCAATCTTATCAACTCACCGCATCCTCGTCAATATATGCGCCCGTCCCCTTTACTTCACCTTTACTTCCGGGCTGCCGGCCGTGGTTGGCCTGCTAGCTGACGCAACTGGGCGATGTGTTCGAGGAGAATGCGGCGGACTTCGAAGACGGCCATCGAATGGGCGTGGACCGTGCTGTGGTCGGCTTCGACGACCAGTTCGGATTCGACGTCGTCCATGTGGGCGCTCTCGCGGGTGACCACGCCGTCGCTGCCGGCCGCCAGCTTGCCGAAAATGCCACGCTCGGGAACCAGGCCGACAATGTTGTGGTAGTGGACCCAGGGGGCCCGGCGCGCGGCGATCATCACGGGGAAGACGGGCGAGCTGGGCGAGAGCGAATCGACGCTCGTGGTGATTTTCAACAGCCGCGTGTCGCGGAACAGGCCGCGGTTGTCGCGGACCAATTGCTCCTGGCCGCCGGTGAGCTTGTCGGGCAGCGAGATCAACTTGCTCATCAACCATTGGGTTGTGTCGTTCGAAAAATTGCTGCCGCGATGGGGCGTGCCGATCGTGATGACCCGTTGAATCGACGGATTGGGCCGGAAGTAGAGCACTTCCTGGAGTTTGGCTCGGGTATCGGCCTCGGCGTTGAGCTTGTTGAAGGGCTGGTCGCTCAAGATGTGCCAGAAGTCGTCGCGGCTGTCGAGCGTTTGGAGCCGCGAAATGAGCCCGCCCATACTGTGGCCGACGAGGACCATCTGGTCGAGAGCGGGGTTGGCGTGCGGCGGGTCGAGCACCGCGCGAGCTTCGTTCAAGTCCTCGCGCAACTGGGCCGCCGCGAACCGAAGGGCTGGCCGGTGGGATAGATGTAGAACCAGAATTGATAGTTCTTGCGGATTTCGGGCGAGTTGCGCAGGTCGTTGTACATCTGGATCCAGGTGGCCGGGGTGGACCAGAGGCCGTGGACGAACAGCACGGGGATCTTGTCCGGCTCGTAGGGCTGCATCATGTAGAGGCCCATGATCGAGTCCTTGTGGCCGGGCCGCAATTGCTTGAGCAGCCGCTCGGGCTTCAATAGGCTGACGGTGGCGACCTGATCGAGTTGCGAGTTGGACAGGAACAACGCCAACGGCGTGCTCAGGTCGCTTTCCAACGGCACTCGCTGGTCGTTGATGGCGAGGTGGCCGATGGTCAATGGGTCGTAGATTTCCAGATCGGCCCGGAAGTGGACGTCGCCCGTGCGGCGGTTGACGTTCAGGCCGCTGACCGGACGCAGAAAGGCGGTCACCGGGAAGGTCAGGTCGGGCGGATAGTATTTAGCGCCCTCGGGCTCGCCGGGGTAGCCTTTGCGGACGGCAATCAGCGGGACGCCGAGGCCGTAGGTGCGGAAATGGTTGCTCAGGCCCTGCATTTCGTAGTCGGAGACGAACTCGAAATGGTCGAAATCCTTTTCATTCCATTGTCCGCCGCGGATGACGGCCGTCATGTCCCAGTCGCCGCCGGGGGTTTTGATGGTGCGCGACTCGCCCGGCTTGAATTGCTTGTCCTTGCAGACGATCCGCAGTCCGGCTTCGAGCGAGCCGTTGTAGAGGTCGCACGCGCCGCGGAAATGGGGATCGTAGGGGTTCCAGCGGTTCTGGAATCGGGGGTCGAAGAGATATTGATACGCCGCGAGGACCGACGCGCTGTAGAGATCGAGCGCCTCCTCGGGCCGACCGCGTTCGATCCGGCGAGCGGCGAGGTAGCTCACTTCGGACAGGGCATAGAGCGTCTCGGGCGACGGCTGCTGCTCGTTGAGCGTTTGGAGCTTGTCGAGCAACGCGGCCGGCTCGCCGCCAAGGTCGCCTTCCAGGCCGTAGAGCCGCAGCAACTGCAACGTGCGGTCGCTGGGCTTCAGGGGGCCTTCGGGCTTGAGGTCGACGAATTGCTCGGTCAGTGGATTCTTAGGCACGCTTCGAAGGGTGGCCCATTTCTGACTCGCGCACCCGGAGGGCAATACAATCACTGCCGCGACGACCAACAACCACGTGACGCGACATCGGCCCGCGCGCACGCGCCGCCGCGGCCTCCATGCGGCGTTGGCGTTGTCAGCGCGGAATGTCAACGAATGGTCCATCGGCCTTGGCCCAGGCAGGG
>DATECS010000216.1:0-3235 GCA_035286785.1 Thermoguttaceae bacterium
TTGCGCGTCAATGGCGCCACAACCGCTCCCTTACGGTCGCGGCTCGGTTTTTTAGATTGGTGTTTTATTTAACCCCCCTTATGTGGTTATGTAACACTCGCCTTCTCCACTTCACACCCTGGCATAATGGAGAAAATGCGCCGAACTCTTCCGATTGTGTGGATTCGTGAAAGTTTGACGATTAGGGTGCCGATAACGACTCTGCCGATCGCCAAAGTATGGGCTCGCGCTGTTTGCGCGGCTGCGGTCGGTCCGGGGGGAACATACCGATCCGATCTGCCGGCATGAGATGGGCCGTCGTAGGCCCGTCGTGGCAGCCAGACGTGACAGGAATGTGAACCCATGAGTCGCCGATACCCCTGCCTTCGGATTGTTCTGTGCCTCGTGTTGGCCGCGGCCAGCGGATGCACGCCCCAGCAGCCCTTCTACCTCGGCGACGACGGCGATCTGTCCCATTACAAGGGAATCGCCACCGAACTCGAGGTGCCCCGCGTGGACGTCCAGCCCTTGGACGAAGTCTGCGGGACCGGCCGGCCGCTGTCGCTCGATCACACCGACGCCCAGATGTGGGACGTGACGCTCGAGGAGGCCGTCCGCTGTGCCTTGGAAAACAGCAAGGTGATGCGCAACCTGGGCGCGTCGATCGCGGCGTCCGACTCGTTGACCCGCGCGGCCGACGCAGTTCCGACGGTCTATGATCCGGCCTTGCAGGAAAGCAATCCGCGGTTCGGCACCGAAGCGGCCCTGTCGGCGTTCGACGCGCAGTTCACCAGCAGCATGTTCTGGGAAAAGCTCGACCGGCCGCTGAACGTCGGCGGCATCGGCCCGCTGTTCATGGCCCGGGTGGATCAGCAGGACCTGGGCACGTTCCAGTCGCAATTGTCGAAGACGAACGCCACGGGCGGCACGACGGGCATCGGCTACAACGTCTATTATGATCAGAGCAACAGCCCCACGCGGCAGTTTCCCAGCGATTGGAACGTCGACGTGACGGCCGAATTCCGTCAGCCGTTGTTCCAGGGCGCCGGCGTGCAGTTCAACCGGATCGCCGGTCCCGGCGCGATTCCGGGATTCAACAACGGCGTGATCATCGCGCGGATCGAGAACGACATCGCCCTGGCCGACTTCGAGGCGGCCGTGCGCAACATGGTGCTCGACACCGAAAAAGCCTATTGGAGCCTCTACCTGGCCTACCGCGAATTGGACGCGGTGATCGCCGGACGTGACGCCGCGTTGGAAACGTGGCGGCGGACCTACAATCTACAGAAGCAAGGGGCCCGCGGCGGCGAGGCGGCCTCGGTGGCCCAGGCCCGCGAACAATACTGGCTCTTCGTGGGCCAGGTCGAACAGCGCCTCAGCGACGTCTACGCCAACGAAGCCCAACTGCGCTACATGATGGGGCTGGCCGTGGCCGACGGGCGCCAAATCCGCCCGGAAGACGAACCCACCCCGGCCAAAGTGAGCTTCGACTGGCGCGAGGCCATGTGCGAAGCGCTGGTGCGCAACGTCGATCTCCGCCGCCAAAAATGGCGGGTCAAGGAGCGCGAACTCGAATTGATCGCCGCCAAGAACTACGTCCTGCCGCGTCTGGACGCGGTGGGCCAGTATCGCTGGCGAGGCCTGGGCAACGACTATTGGTACGCCGACCGAACGGCCGCCGAATTCGACACGGCCATGCAGAACCTCACGGGCGGCGACTTCCAGGACTGGCAATTCGGCTTGGAATTCAGCCTGCCGATCGGCTTCCGCAAGCAGTTGGCCGGCGTGCGTTTCGCCCAGTTGAGCATCGCCCGCGAAAAATCCCTATTGCGGGAACAGGAACTCGAGGTGTCGCACCAGTTGGGCAGCGCGATCCGCGACTTGGAGTTGGGCGCCAGGTTGATCAACACCAACTATCAGTACTACGTCGCGGCGAAGCACGAAGTGGCCGCGGTCCAGGCGGCCTACGAAAACAGCACCATCACGTTGAACGTGCTCTTGGAGGCCCAACGCCGGGCCGCCGAGGCCGAAATCGCCTATTATCGCTCGCTGGTCGAGTACAACCTGGCCATCGTCGACGTCCACTACCGAAAGGGCTCCTTGCTGGAGTATAATGGCGTCTGGCTGGCCGAAGGCCCCTGGGTCGGCAAGGCCTACTTCGACGCCCATCGCCGGGCCCAGGCCCGAGACGCCGGCTGGTACATCGACTACGGTTTCACCCATCCGAAGGTCATCAGCCAAGGAACCTACCAGCAGCACGCGTGCCAGAACGGCCAGACGCCGTTGTTCGAAACGATGCCCGGCGAGTCGGTCGCGCCCGAGCAAATCCTCGCGCCGATTCCCGAGGACGCGACCATGCCCGTCTCGTCGGGCACGAATGAAGGCGCTCGATCGGGCCAGTCGACGGACGTCGGACCGATGCTCGGCAGCGTCGATCCGCCGGCCCCGGTACCCGAGGCCGCGCCGGCCGGCCGAGATCTGGCGGTGAAGCTGGCCGGCTACGCGGCGAAGACGACTGCGCCGAGCGCCTCGGCTCCGGTGAAGTCGGCGGCGGCCGAATCAGGCCAGTGGAAGAGCGTCCAACGAACGAGCACCTCCAACCAGACGACGAAGACGACCTCGCATGAATCTGACTCGTATTCAACGTCTGCTCAAAGTGCTGACGCTGCTTCAGGCTGGAAGAGGATGTAACACCCAGCGGCTGGCCGACGAATGCGGCGTCAGCCGGCGAACCATCTTTCGCGATCTGGACGTCCTGCGCGAGTCGGGCCTGGCGATCGTCTACGACGAGATCGAGCAGCACTACCGTCTGCCGGGCACGCAATTCCTGCCGCCGTTCAACTTCACGCCGGACGAGGCGTTGTCGCTGATCGTCCTGTGCCACGAGATGGGCGGGCGCACCCGACTGCCGTTTCTCGCGCCCGCCCAGAGCGCCTCGCTGAAGCTCGAAAGCGCGTTGCCCACGCGGCTTCGCGAGGAGCTGCACGCGACGGTCGACGCGATCCAGATCAAGATGCCGCCGACCAATCCGCTGGCCGGGCAGGAGCCGATCTACGAGCAACTGGTCGAAGCGATCCGGCGGCGGCGCTGCGTTCGCCTCCGCTACGTCGCGCCGACCGAGGAGGGCGAGTTCAGCACGCGGCTGAGTCCCTATCGGCTCTTGTTCAGCCGGCGAAGCTGGTACGCGATCGGCCGCAGCTCGTTGCATCGAAGCGTGCGGACGTTTAACGTCGGGCGGATTCTCGATCTGGTTCCG
>DATECS010000217.1:0-16805 GCA_035286785.1 Thermoguttaceae bacterium
AACACCATTGTTTGCAGCGTCAGCCGGCCCATGTTGGCCGCGTGCATGTGGGCGATCACGTCCTCGACCGAGAGCTTCTTCGGCACGTCGGTCACTAGCGCGTCGAACCGCCGGCACAAGGGAAAAACGGCCAGTTCCGGCGTGCGGAAGTGATTCGTGCAGGGACACAGCCCGGCCACCGCGTCGCGTCGCTCGACGCTCTTCGGCGTGAGTTCCAATACGATCCCCCGCCGCGAGTCGCACACGCTCACGCTGTACATCGTCGTGCGTTCCATCGAGCGCATCAGCCGCTCCGCCTCCTCGACCGTCGTGCATTCCTCGAGCACGCGGCGCAAGGCGAACGTATAGGGCACGCCCTTGGGATTGAACAACCGCGACCCGTCGCGGCTCACCAACACCTCATGCACGGCCAGCGACAGGCCCGCGTCGTTCATGCCGGACAAACAGCCGAACAGCCCCGCGAATCCCACCGACGCGAAGGCGTGCTTCCCCTTCGGCCGCACCACGGTCAGAAGCGTGTATTGATGCAGGTAGCCGTTGCTGAAAAAATCGAGATTGCGCCCGAACAATGGCCCGCCCGAGGCGCTCCGCGACGGCTCGACGATCAACGACGAGCAGCCCATCCCTCGATAGACGTCCATCATGACGTTGCCCGCCAAAAGCGCGTCGCGGTCGATTGACGAATGCCGCACGACCGTGTCGATCTCCGTGCGATGATCGTCCGGAATGTTGGGCCACAGTTCGCGGCTCGCCTTGACCAGCCGCGACCAACTTTTCTCGTCGCCTTGGCGGCCGAACGTCTGCTTGGGATACGTGGTCAATCGCTCCGTGGCCGGACCGACCAAGGAAGCCAACTGCCGCCCAATCTCCTCCGGCGAACCCGAGAGCGAGAGCACGGGCACGCCGTTGACGTAAGCCAGCGACGCCCCTTCGCTCTCCCGCGGCGTGAAATGCCGGGACTCCGCCCGCGCCGCGCCGGCCGCCAAGACGACGGCCAAGAACGTTATCCATCCGAAGCAACGACGTCGGTGATCACTCATGGGACTCTCGAAATCTCGCCCCCTCCGCGTCTCTCCGCGTTCAACCGCGGTTTCCGCCGGCGTCCTCTCGCGGTTTTCGGTCCGAACCGACGTACGTCTCTAGAAACCGCGCCAACCGGTGGAAGTCCGAGTCGGGCTTGATGTAGCGGACGACCGTCACCAATGTTTTTGGATCGACCAACTGAGTGAACGGCACGTACTCCAGATCCAATTGGCCCGACACCGACACCATCACGCCGAAGTGTTTTTTTTCCTCGACCAGCGCCCGATAGGCGCCCACGCCCAACTGGCTACCGAGCATGACGTCGAACGCCTGGGGCTGGGCGCAACGGCTTTCGTAGCCCAGCGTCAGTCCCGTGATCTTGCGTTTACGGCCGGTTTGTTTCGTGTATTCTTTCCCGATGAGCTGGGCGAACAACCGGCCCAGGTTCACTTGCGCGATTGCAATGTGCCCGTGCTCGTCCCGGGGAATGCCCTCGATTTCCTTGTAGGGCAAAAACTCGGCGAGACCCTCGGCGATGACGATGACGCCGAATGCTTTTCCCTCTTCCTCCTCGCGCACTCGCATCGTCGCCACGATTCGCTTGACGACCGCGTCGAGGTTCATCACCCGGCGAGTCACGGTCTTGCCCGTCTTCGGATCGGTCGCTTCCTCGATCGCTTCGAAGTCGCCGTTGATGTCCTCGACGCTGATCACGAGGCTCGCCTCGCCGGCAATCGCCGCCCCGTAGGCCAGCCAGCCCGCGCTGCGCCCCATCGTCTCGGCCAGGAAGTAGCTCCGCGAACTCTCGGCGTCGGCCAGCAGGTTGCGGATCTCCGTGGCCAGCGTCTCGACCGCCGTGAAATAGCCGAACGTGAAATCGATCCCCATGTAGTCGTTGTCGATCGTTTTCGGCAGGTGGACCACCGGAATCCGTGGATGATTCGACGGAAGGTGTTCCTGGAAACTATGGAACTTGTTCGCCGTCTTCAGCGTGTCGTCGCCGCCGATCGAAATCAGGGCGTCCACCCCGATCGATCGCAACGCCTCGTAAACCGTCTTCAACGGCGCCGAACGCACCGGGTCTTCCAAATGCGCCGGACTCGACACGTCCTTGCCCGGGTTCGTCCGCGCCGTGCCGATCATGATGCCCTGGCTGCTCCGGGTCCGCTTGAGCCGCTCGTGCGTGATGTCGAGGTAATCGCGGCCCTCGACCATCGGATGGTCGGGCCCGAACTGGACTAGGTTCGAGTAGCCATAACGGATGCCGACCACCTTGATGCCGTTTCGTAAAAAGGCGGCCGCCGCCGTCGAAATCACCGCGTTCGCCGCGGGGGCCGGGCCACCGGCGAAAAGTATGGCCACTTTTCGAATGTGCGTTTCAGTCCGCGGGGGACCGGAAAGACTGGTGCTCATGGGAGGGAAGAGGGGTAAAAAGGATTTCAGTAGTTACAAGTTTGGGACCATCCGTAGGCCGGGTCGCGACCCGGTAAGGTTTTTGCTCGAGACTATCTGTCGCCGGGTCACGACCCGGCCTACGGTAATTCGGCGAATTTGGAACTACTGGATTTGGGGATTTACGATTCGCTTATGTGACGCGATATCTGTTGCATCGCGCGAAGGTGCTCGCTCGGCCGATTCACGGGTATGAGGAACAGGAATAGACGATGCACCGGTTTTCCGTCCGGGCTGTTGAAATCAACGCCGTTCGGCGAAAACGCCGTGGTGCCGACCAGACCGTCCACCGACGAATGCACCGCGTGCGGAACCGCAATGCCCCCTCCAATTCCCGTCGAGCCAAGTTCCTCGCGCTTCAAAATCGCTTGGACGACATCTTCCTCGTCCGCCGTGGGAATCGCTTCCACGGACGCCAGTTGCGCGACGATCTCGCGGACGGCCTCTTCCTTCGTCGTGGCCTTCAGTTTGGGAATGATCGACTCCCGGACTAAACTGCGGATTTCCTCGCCCAGAACCTTCTCGGCGAATTGAAGCAGATTGCCGCAATAAGGACACGGCACGTCGCTCATCTCCGCCGCCGACGCGGCGCCAAGGGGATTCCCGCACACGGGACACGGATGGGAACTCTCTTCGAAAATACGCGATGAAGTCATGGTTGTCTCTACTTGCCTAAAATAATCTAATCCCTAATCCCCAATCTCTAATCCCTTCACATCCGCCACGTCCGTTCAATAAACGTCGTGTCCACGCGGCCTTCGACAAAGTCGGTGTGGCCGAGAATGTCCAAGAGCCGCGGGATCGTCGTTTTGACGCCCTCGACTTTCATTTCACCGAGCGCGCGGCACATGCACGCAATGGCCTCCCGGCGCGTCGGCTGGTGGACGAGCAGCTTCCCGATCAGCGAATCATAGTACGGCGAGACCTCGTAGCCGGCGTGGATGTGCGAGTCGAACCGCACGCCGAACCCGCCCGGCACGATCAGCTTCGTGATCACCCCCGGCGACGGCCGGAATCCGTGCTCGGGATCCTCGGCGTTGATGCGGCACTCGATCGCCGCGCCGCGGACCACGACGTCTTCCTGCGAAAACGGCAACGGCTCGCCCGACGCCACGAGGATCTGCGCCTTGATCAAGTCGATGCCCGTGACCAGCTCCGTCACCGGATGCTCGACCTGGATCCTCGCGTTCACCTCGATGAAGTAATGATGCCCCTCTTCGTCGACGATGAACTCGACCGTGCCCGCATTCGTGTAGTTGGCCGCCTTGACCAGCCGCACGGCCGCCTCGCACATAGCTTGCCGCGTCTCGGGCGCCAATCGCGGCGAGGGGCTCTCCTCGATCAGTTTCTGGTGGCGCCGCTGGGTGGAGCAATCGCGTTCCCAGAGATAGACCACGTTGCCGTGATTGTCGGCGATCACTTGCACTTCGACGTGCCGCGGACGGCCGATGTATTTCTCGATGTACACGTCTGCGTTGCCGAACGCCGCCTTCGCCTCGGCCCGGGCCTGCTGCAGCGCCGATTTCAGCGCCAAGTCGTTGGCCGCCACCCGCATCCCGCGTCCGCCGCCGCCTGCCGACGCCTTGATCAGCACGGGAAACCCGATCTCGTGGGCGATGGTCAACGCCTGGGCCTCGTCCTCGATCAGGCCCTCGCTTCCCGGCACGGTCGGCACGCCCGCGCGCTTCGCCAGCGCCCGGGCCGCGTTCTTATCGCCCAGCAGTTGCATGGCTTCGTGCGAGGGGCCGATGAATTCGATCTGGCAGCTTCGGCAAATCTCGGCGAAATGCGAATTCTCGGCCAGAAACCCATAGCCCGGATGAATCGCCTGCACGTTGCCGATCTCGGCCGCGCTGATCACGCGGTCGATCTTCAGATAGCTGTCGGTCGTTTTGGCCGGGCCGACGCAATAGGCCTCGTTGGCCAGGTTGAGATAGGCTGCCCCGCGGTCCGCCTCGCTGAAAATCGCCACCGTCTCGATTCCCATCTCCCGACAGGCGCGAAACACACGCAGCGCGATCTCGCCCCGATTCGCAACAAGAATCCGTTTAAACATAGTCCGATTGCCTGGCAGGAAAAAAGAGGAAATTCACAGCGCCGTATTCATCTCGCTCCGCGAGATGTCCGAACACGAGCCCATCGCGCAAGCCCGTCTCGCGCGACTTACCCGGTCGTGTCGATCTTGAATAGCGACTGGCCGTACTCGACCGTCTCGCCGTTCTTAGCGAGCATGGCGACGATCTTGCCGGCCTTTTCGGCGGGTATCTCGTTGAAGACCTTCATGGCCTCGATGATGCAAACGGTCGTCTCCGGACCGATGTGGTCGCCCACCTTCACGTAGGGCGGTGCGTTTGGATCGGGCGCGGCGTAGAACGTTCCCACGATCGGGCTGGTGATCACGTCGTAGTGCTTGTCGTCGGCCGGCGCGGCGGCCGGCGGCGCGCTGACGGGAGCCGCGGCCGGACTCGCCGCTGGTCCGCTCGCCGCCGCGGCCGGACGCGCGACGGTCTGAACGACCTCGTCGCCCGCGCCGCGACGCAGTTGAATCCGCGTGTCCTCCTGACGCAGGTCGATCTCCGTCAGATCATGCTCCTTCATCAATTCGACCAGACGCCTGATCTTGCGGACGTCGAAAATATCGTTACTGTTTGGCGATCCGGCCATGCCTTGATTCTCCATCATGCCAATCCTCGGCGTTGGGTGCCATGTCCACGCTTGCATGGACATGTTCCTTTGTTTCGTTTCTTACCTCTTTCGTGCAACTCGTAGGGTGGGCACCGCCCACCAAGAGCGTCGTGTTTTGGTGGGCGGTGCCCACCCTACAAAAGATCACAACCTCTTTTTCGCAAGTCCTGCTTTAGGAATCGCGTCATAACAAGTTGATTTTTTTAGGAACACTGATTCGCACTGATCGACACTAATGAAAATAATAAGTGGGAATTAGCGAGAATTAGTGTTCCTTTGTCTCTTGAGCAATTTTGATTTCTATCAAGTTGTTCTGACGCGGTTTCTCAGCAATCCACAATCGCTTCCTCGAAACTCTTGCTCGCGCCGGTCAACACTTCGTACCCGGTCTTCGTGACCAATATGTCGTCCTCGATCCGCACGCCTCCCCAACCCGGCAGATAAATCCCCGGCTCGACGGTCACGACCATGCCCGGCTGCAACACCGTCTTGCTTCCCACGGCCAGCCGCGGCGCTTCGTGGACGTCCAAGCCCAGCCCGTGGCCCAAGCCGTGGCCGAACTGCTTTCCAAAACCCGCCTTGGCGATGATGCCTCGCGCCACGGCGTCGACCTTCTCGGCCACGATGCCCGGCCGAACCGCCTGGATCGCGGCAACTTGGGCCGAGAGCACAATCTGGTAAATCTTTCGTAATTTCGGCGAGATTTTACCGGTCACCAACACACGCGTCAAGTCGCTTCGGTACATCCCCTCGTGCGCCCCCCAATCGACCAGCAGCAACTCGCCCGACCCGATCGTCGCGTCGGTCGGCGTGGCATGGGGCAGGGCGGCCCGGGGGCCGACGGCCACGATGCTCGGAAACGCGCAGCCCTTCGCCCCAAACTGACGCATCGCCAATTCCAACTCGGCCGACACTTGCTTTTCCGTCTTTTCCTTCCGCAGGGTCGAGCGGAGCACCTCGAAACCCTTCTCGGCCATCCGCACCGCCTCGCGCAGTCGGGCAACCTCCATTTTGTCCTTCAGCAGCCGCAACTGCTCGACCAGCCCGTCGGTCACGACGAACTCGGCGCCTTCCAACGCCGTGCCAAGCTGGTCCCGAAGCGACACGGTCATCGAGCCGCCCTCGATCCCCAGCCGACCCACCTTCGCCCGACGCACCGTCTTCGCCACCGCCTTGAGCATGCTCACTCCCGGCGGGCGAATCAGCAGGTCGAGCCCCGGACATTCTTCCTCCAATTGAGTGGTGTACCTTGGGTCGCTCAACAGCACGTCGCCGTCGCGCCGGACCAACAGATAACTATCGTCGCCCGTGAAGCCTGTCAGGTACGTCACGTTCGTAAAGCTGGTCACCAGCAGTCCATCCGCCCCCGCCCCGCGGAGCAGACTCCGGAGCTTATCTCGACGCGCGGCATGGTAGTCCATCGGGCAATCCTTATTCCACGTCAGTACTGGTTAGCCGTCGAGCCTGCTCGACGCAAGTTAGCGTAGGGTGGGCACCGCCCACCGAAACCACTGGTTATTGCGTAGGGTGGGCATCGCCCACCAAAACCACCGGTTAGTCGATATTCCTCGCCGCACGCCAAACCCGGATTATACCGTTTATCGCCCGAACCAACCAAGAGGAGGCACTACGGGGGGTTCGACAGCCCTTGCACCATCCGTTACCATGAACGGGGGACTGTCCCCCTCCAATCCCCAATCCCTAATCCCCAATCCCTATGTTAAAACAACTCGCCCAAGACCTGCTGGCCGGCCGCCTCTCATTGGACGACTTCCTCCGCCGCTGCTCCCACGCCGGGTTCGCCGACCTCGGCGAGGCCAAGGTCGATCTGGCCCGGCCCAGCCGCTGTGGATTTCCCGAAGTGGTTTTTGCCGAAGGCAAGTCGATCGAATCGCTCGAAAAAATCTGCCAGGCTCTGGCCGACCACGGGTCCGACGTCCTGGCGACCCGCGTCTCACCCGAACAGGCCCAGTCACTCGCCGCCCGATTCCCCTCGGGCCAATACCATACGATCGGCCGCACCTTTCGCATCCCTTGTGAGCAGCCAACGACCGAACCGCCCGCCCGCGTCGGCCGCGTGGCCGTCGTCACGGCAGGCACAAGCGACCTGCCCGTCGCCGAGGAAGCCCGGCAAACGGCCCTCTGGACCGGCGCCCAGGTCGATCTGATCGAAGACGTCGGCGTGGCCGGCCCCCATCGCCTGGCCGCGAACCTCCCACTGTTGCGCCAAGCCGACGCCGTCGTGGTGGTGGCCGGCATGGAAGGGGCGTTACCCAGTGTGGTCGGCGGCCACGTCGCCGTGCCGGTGATCGGGGTGCCCACCAGTGTCGGCTACGGCGCCAGCTTCGGAGGAATCGCCGCCCTCTTGGCCATGCTCAACAGTTGCGCGGCGAACGTCACGGTCGTCAACATCGACGCCGGCTTCAAAGGCGGCTACCTCGCCGGACTCATCGCGCGCAACGCGGTAGGCGGCAGGCAGTAGGCAGTTAGCCGTCGAGCCTGCTCGACGAAAAAATATTCTCGTGTTCTATTATCACATAACGCAGGCGATAGCTTCACAAAGTATCATGAATAAGCCAACGCTCGCTCAAAATCAACAGAGACTCATCGACTGGCGTATGACGGGTATCCTCGCCGTACTCTTCATTTTTCACTTGTCCCACGTGGCTGTATTTGGATTTGCCACACGGTTCTCCGGATCCTTTGGCGGGTATGGTGGTCGCCTTTCCTTTCTTGAAATGATGCTGGTAGCTCCACAGTACTGTCTTCCTACACTGCCTGCCATCTGGGCGGCAATGGCGGGGTCTTCGCGTCCGTGGCGATTGATGATTATTTCCCTACTAGGGCTGCACCTCGTGTTCCTGGCGATTCTTGCGTCGATCTATTGGAGGGACTACGTGTACCGTAGCGAACTCATCGCCCGAAATGTAACGGGGCTCTTTTTGCTGATGCTATTTTCTTCTCTTCTACTCCTCATAATGCGTCTGTGGGGTTGGAATATGAAAGATACTAGCCGCCACGGCAACGGCAATGTGAATCCGCTACGGAATGGTCTTGCTGAATCTTCGGCCACGGGTTCTACCGACAGCATCACCAAAAACTTTCAGTTCTCACTGACCAGCATGTTACTCTGGATGACAGGGCTCACTCTTCTTTTCAGTGTTATGTCTACATTATGGATGAATTATGTCATATTGGAAAGAAATTCGGAAATCGTTTTCTGGACGATGTCGGAAGGCTGTGGCGTTGCCGTCTTGACGCCGCTTGTCCTGCGAGTCACCTTGTGCGAAACGATGAAAAACACATGGCCGATGTTGCTTTTATTACTGGGATTGTCAATTGCCCTTGTGCTTGTGGCCCTATTTCTGCAGATACCGAACCCGTCATACGTCCAATTCATCCTTATATATACTTCTACCATCACCGGCACTTCGATCATTTGGACCGGCCTCCAACTCTTGCTAATCCGCTCCGCGGGCTACCGTCTTGTTCGCGCAAAGAACTCGTTAGACTAATACAAGAATCCCTCCGCGCCCCGCGCCTCCGTGTGATAATGAATCTCACGCCCAGCCGCAGTGACGCGGAGTGAAATGATTTCTGGGAAACATAACTTCCAGAACCCGCGACCGAACATGCCCATGCCAAAACGCCATCGACTCGCATCCTTGAACTTCGACGCGATGTTCCTGTCACTGATCGCGGTGAACGTCGTTTTGGCCGCCCCATTTGCCGCGTCCGATTCGTCTTCGAAGTGGTATCTGTACATTCCCTTGTGGTCGATGACTCAAGCAGTCGCCGTCCTTTTAGCCGCCTGGATGGCCTTGGGTGGCCGAGGACGGCCGTGGCGCATCGTGATCGGATTTCTGTTCCTCTTCGCCGCCGCCTGGTGTACGACCGCCGTCGGCTGGCATACGGCCGAATGGACATCGCGATTCGCTTTCTTCACGACGTTCCATGCCATGCTCCTATTCTTGGTCATCCACTTCTTCAAATGGCGAATCCACAAGACTGACGGCGATGATCTCTCGGACCTCACGGCCGAGTCCATTCGCCTTGCCCGATCGGCCGACACCGAGGAGCCGGTCGCCGCGCGGCCGAAACACCAATTCACGTTGGCCGACATGCTCAGTTGGATGACCGCGCTGGCCGTCGTCCTCGGAACTTCGCGTGGACTACCGCCCATCTCCTCGGATCGTTTCGACGGTTTTGCGATCCAAGACGCCTTGCCCCTGCTGGGCATGGCCCTATTTGCCCCGGTCATCGTGTGGACCGCCCTGGGAGTCCGCCCCGGAAGCGCCAGGGCCGCCGTGCTCGTCGTCATGGGCTTCATGCTCATGGCCGCCTGTTACGGCGCATTCTTGTTTGTCCCAGCCGTTCTTTGGACCTTCTCGATGCTGTCGATCGCCCGCGCCGCCGGCTATCGATTTCTGTGCAACAGACCGACATACGCCCCCGCCCCTCCACGTGAAAATGAATCCCACGCCCAGTCGCGGTGACGCGGAGTAAAACAAGGTATAATTGGACAACAGGAGATCCGTCCCCATGTCCACCGACGCCCCCTTGCCGTTTCCGACCAACCAAGCCACGCTTCCGCGGCTTCCGCGGCGCGAGGCCGACGCGCACAAGGGACGTTTTGGGCTCGCCCTGATCATCGGCGGCTCGCGCGGAATGAGCGGCGCGGCGGCGCTGGCCGGGATGGCCGCCCTGCGCGGCGGCGCCGGCCTGGTCCGACTGGCCGTGCCCGACGCGTGTCTCGACGTCGTGGCCGCCCACGAGCCTTCGTACATGACCATTCCGTTGCCCTCGACCGCCGACGGCCAAATCGCCGACGGCGCGCGAGAGGTGATCGACCGCTGGCTCCCCTCGGCCACCTGCGTGGCCGTCGGCCCGGGCCTCGGCCGAGGCGGGCAACTCGACGCACTGGTGGCCGGGCTCTACCGCGACGTGCCGCAACCGATGGTCGTCGACGCCGACGCGCTCAACGCGCTGGCCACGCAGCCCGATGTCCTTCCCGACCACGCCGGCCCGCGAATCCTCACGCCGCACCCGGGCGAGTTCGCAAGATTGATCGGTGCTGAAAAAGGGGACAGGCACCTTTTGTGCAAAGCACCCTCCGGGCCGTTGCCGGCAAATGGGACTTATCCCCTTTTTCAGCAGGCCGTCGAGCTGGCCGAGCGTTGCCGCGTGGTGATGGTGCTGAAGGGCCACCACACGTGCATCACCGACGGCCGGAAGACCTACTTGAACACAACCGGCAACCCCGGCATGGCCACCGGCGGCTCGGGCGATGTGTTGACGGGCCTCGTCACCGCGCTGGTCTGCCAGGGCCTCGCGCCGAGGGACGCCGCGCGGCTGGGTGTTCATCTGCACGGACTGGCCGGCGATCTGGCCGCCGAAGCCCTCGGCGAAGTGTCGATGATCGCCGGCGACCTGATCCGCTTCCTGCCCGAGGCGATGAAAGCGTGAATTCCTATCAATTGCTCGCCGACCTGATTGTCGTGCTCCATTTGGGCTACGTCTCTTTCGTCGTGTTCGCAGTGCCGGCCGTTTTTTATGGGGCGTGGCGAGGTTGGCGATTCGCGCGCAATTTCTGGTTTCGCGCGGTCCATCTGCTGATGATCGGCGTCGTGGCGCTCGAAGCGATCGTCGGCGTCATCTGCCCGTTGACCACGTGGGAAAGCCAACTCCGCCGCGCGGCCGGCCAATCCGCCGAACAGGGCACGTTCGTCGGCCGCTGGGCCCATCGACTGATCTTCGTCGATCTCTCGCCCAACGTGCTCATGCTCTGCTACATCGCGTTCGCCGTCGTCGTGATCGTCATGTTCGTCACCATCCCACCACGGCGTCCAAAATTCCTGTCGCGTCAATAACCTCCTCGCGCCGCCCCGATCATACTAAGTGCGAAGCGCAAGCGAGGGCGGCAAAACAAGTTGCCACGAGAGCTGCCACGGCACGCCCTCGCTTGCGCTCCGCACTTGGTAATCAATAAAACAAAACCCATTCCCAACGGGAAAACAGCACACTTTCCCTTGCCTCGGCCGACAAAAACGGGTAGGATGATTTTCAGTCGCACGGGATACGGAACTGCGGAAAAGGGGACTGGCTCCTTTTGCCGCTTGCGGCCCGAAGGGTGCTTCGCACAAAAGGCGTCTGTCCCCTTTTCCCCCGCGACGATTTGACGCGCGAAAACTTGGTCCTCTACCATGTTCGTGTTGTCGATGCCCGTTTTTGGAGAGCCGATATGTTGCCCGTTGGGTGCCTGAATTATAGAGCCCGGCCGCGTGTATAGCCGCCAACCGATTCGCGGAAGCGGATCGGCGTCGGATCACACAACCCAGGCTCCAGGTCGCCCCCCTTAAAGCTAACGGGTTCTCACAAAAGGCATCGCCACGGCATTGCGGTGGAGGACCATTTTTATGCGCTCACGGGGGACCGGCTCATTTTTCGGCCCGGTTTGCGTTGTGTCGCGCATACGCTCGACGGCCGAAAAATGTGCCTGTCCCCTTCGCATCGCGTCGGATTTGGATGCCATGAAAAACCGAGCCGCGACCGTGAGGGAGCGGTTGAACGCCTTTCAAGCCACAACCGCTCCCTCACGGTCGCGGCTCGGTTTTTTGAGAATTCAGTAGTTACAAGTTTGGGACAATCCGTAGGCCGGGTCACGACCCGGCAAGGTTTTTACTCGGGACTATCTGTCGCCGGGTCACGACCCGGCCCACGGTGATTCGGCAAATTTGGAACTGCTGGAATTGGGTTTGTCGAGAACACGTCCGTGACAGTCCATAGCCTACCCTTCTCGCTGCAATCCAAGCTCGACGCGCTGCTCAACCTCTTGCGCGGCTACGGCAGTTGCGCGGTGGCCTTCTCCGGCGGACTGGACAGTTCCGTGTTGGCCAAGGCGGCCCTCGCCGCGTTGGGCGATCGCGCCGTGGCGTTCACCGCGACCGGTCCCACGATGCCGGCCGGCGAATCGGAGGCCGCCGTCGAGTTGGCCCGCGCGATCGGCATCCGTCATGAAGTCGTGCCGACCGACGAACTGGCCGATCCTCGCTATCAGGCCAATCCGTCGGATCGCTGCTACTACTGTAAGCAAACCATCTGCGGCCACTTTTTGCGTCGGGCCGAGAAACTCGGCCTGGCCGTGCTGGTCGACGGCGCCAACGTGGACGACGCAGGCGACTACCGGCCCGGCATGCGCGCCGCGCGCGAGTTGGGCGTGCGAAGCCCGCTGGCCGAATGCGGTTTCGGCAAGCGGGAGCTGCGCGAGCTGGCCCGGCATTGGTCCCTGCCCACGCACGACAAGCCGGCCTCGCCTTGCCTGGCGAGCCGCGTGGCCTACGGCGTGTCGATCACGCCCGAGCGGCTGGCGATGATCGACCGTGCCGAGCGTTTTCTCCACGAGCGCGGATTCCGCGTCGCCCGCGTGCGGTTGCATGAAAACGATCTGGCCCGGGTCGAGGTTCCGTGGGAAGATCTTCCGCGGTTGCTTGAGCCCGACCTGCGCCGCGCGTTGGCCGTCCACCTGCGCGAATGCGGTTTCCGCTACGCGACGATCGACCTGGAAGGCTTCCGCTCGGGCAGCATGAATTCGTAGGTCAGGCTTCAGAAAATCGCCACGGCCAGCAGGATGAGAACGAGGAAAACGGCGCCGCCGATGATGGCCCAGATCCAGCCGGGCACGTCCGACCCGGAGCCGTGGCGGTGGCGGCGGGACGAGCCCTGTTGGCGCAGCCGGGCGATGGCCGGTGAATCGGCCTCGGCCATCGAGGCGGGCAGGACGGGCGCCTCGAACGAAACCTCCATCGGGTCGCGCAGTTCTTCCAGCCGAGCCGCTTCGGCGGGTGGCTTGGCCTCGAGCTTGACGCGCATGCGGCCGCTGGCGCTGCTGCTGCCCGAGTAAGGCCGGCCCGCTCGGCTGCCGGGCCCCTTGAACGTCGATTGGCCTTGTTGGTTGACGGTGTCCGACGGGGCGTGCGAGGGACTGGACGTGGCCGATTTGCGGCCCGGCGCGGTCGAGCGCGACGCGGTCGTGCCGGCCTGGCTCGGACTCGCGCCCGTCCCACCACGGCTGCGGGTCGTGTCTTGGGCTTGTCGCGCGGCGGGGCCCAAGCCGGTTGACGACGAATCGGCCGCCGGATCGCTCTCCTTCTCAAAACCGTGGACGACCAACCATCGGGTGAGGATCTTGGCCACGTCGCTCATCTTCTGGAACCGCTCTTCCGGCTTTTTGGCCGTCATCTTCGCGAGGATTCGCAGCAGATCGACCGGCGCGTCGGCCCGTTTCTTCCGCACGTCGGGCAGCGGCTCCTTCTGGTGGCACATGATCCGCTGGGGCAACGTGCCCTCGGGATAAGGCGGCTCGCCGACCAGAACGTAGTAGAGCGTACAGCCCAGGCTGTAGATATCCGCCCGGCCGTCCACGCCGTGGGAATCGAGCGCCTGTTCGGGTGCGAGATAATCGGCCGTGCCCAGCACGTTTTCGTCGTAGGCCACGGTGAGCGACGCTTTGTCCTCGTCCGAGAACTTCGCCAGGCCCAGGTCGAGCACCTTGACCACGCCCTGGCGGTCGACCAACAAGTTGGCCGGCTTCACGTCGCGGTGGATCAGTCCGACTTTGTGCGCGTGGGCCAGTCCCCGGGCCGACTGGCGGATGTAGTTGGCGGCCAGTTCGTAGCTCAGCGGGCCGTGCCGCTTGGCCATTACCTGGAGGTCGCTTCCTTCGACGTAGTCCATCACGAGAAAGTGGATGCCGCTCTCGGGGTCCATGTCGACGTCGTAGGCCCGCACGACGTTCGGGTCGTCCAGGGCGGCGGCGGCGCGGGCCTCGCGGTAGAAGCGTTCGAGGTAGGACGTGTCGCTCACGCGGGCCTTGGGCAGCACCTTAATCGCCCGGCGCGTCTGGAGCATCATGTGTTCGGCCAGGTAGACGCTGCTCATGCCGCCCGTGCCGAGGTGATCCAGCAGTTTGTATTTGCCGAGGAAGAAGCCGCGGTGTTTGCCCTTGAGAAGCTGGTCGGCCTGCCATTGGGTCAGGAGGCCCTTGTCGACGAGGTACATGGCCACTTCGCCGGCGTTGGTGGCCGGCACGCCGCCGGACGCCTTTTGCAGTTCGTCCACAGCGCGATCCAGCCGGTCGTCCTCGACCAACCGGCTCATCCGCACCAGGCTGACGAAACTGTCGGCTCGCTGCTTACCCATGATGACGGAAGCTCGGAAGTGAAGAGACGAGATCAAAAGGGGCCGGACAGGGATTCGCCGCGCGACGCCTACCACCTCCCCCCACCGACCATACTTCTAGAGTACCACGGAGCTAAAAAAAATTCTAGCAAAGATCGGCGACCTAACCACCGTCTAGCCAAGAACTAACCTCGATAATCCACAAGATCGGAACGTCGAGGGCGTTTTCATTGCCTGGGAGTTACCGTTCACACCCCTTGGCCGGACCGAAAGAGATAGTCCCCCCGTGAACATTTACGCCTGGGAGTGAGGAAAAAAGGGGGAGGAAAAAAGGGGATAGGTCCAATTTGCCGGAATGGCCCGAAGAACGCTTCGCGCCAATTGGACCTATCCCCTTTTTCCGTCAGCGTTGGGCGTCCACGAGGGGGTTGGCCCAGAGCAATTGCGCTTGCCGCGTGATGACGCGGCCGCCGTCGCCGAGCGAGAACTGCTGATCGACGTTTCCACGCTGGTAGGCAACCTTGTTCATTCCGTAAAGGTCGCTGCTGGCCTCGTCCTGGCCGAGGACGTAGCCGCCGGCCGCGCGGATGTCGCCGCAGCCGTTCGCCCCGTCGGCGCCCATGCCCGTCATGATCACTCCCAGGCAGCGATCGCCAAACACTTCGGCCGCGCTGCGCATGGTTACGTCGATCGAGGGCTTGTGACTGTTGACGGGCTCGCCGTCGCGGAGGACGACTTTTGCCTCGCCTTCGTGCAGTCGCACTCGCAGGTGTTTGTCGCCGGGCGAGATCAAGACGTGGTTCGGCCTGAGCGGGTCGCCCATCGCCGCTTCCTTGATCGACAGCCGCGACAACGCGTCGAGCCGGGAGGCCAGCGGCCGGATAAAATGGGGCGGCATGTGCTGCACCACCAAAATCGGCGGCAGCGGCGGCGCCAGCGATTCGAACAGCGTGGCCAACGCCGGCGGACCGCCCGTCGAAACGCCGATCACGATGCATTTGTCCGCGTATTCCGGGGGCCCCGCGGCCGGGACGGCTTTCGGCACGTGCCGTTTGTCCCAGAACGACACGACGCGTTTCTTGCGGTCCTTGCGGATGCGCAGGATGCGACGAACGTCGGCCCCCGCCACGAAACGGATCTTCTCGATCAGCCTCTCTTGGAGCGTGACTTGCGATTCCGCCGCGCTGTCCGGCTTGGCGACGTATTCGATCGCCCCGCGATCCAACGCCTCGAGCGTGATTTCGGCGCCCAATTGGGTCAGCGAGCTGACCATGATGACCGGCACCGGTCGGATCGACAAGAGGGCGTCCAGGGCCTCGAGCCCATCCATGACGGGCATCCGAATATCGAGCGTCACGACGTCCGGTTGCGTTGTCCGGAACACCTCGATGGCTTGATGGCCGTCGGCCGCCGTGCCCACCACTTCCATCTCGGGCGTCCGGCTGACAGCATCGCAAATCATCGCGCGAACGACCGCCGAATCGTCCACCACCATCACGCGTATCGGTCGTCGTGTCATGAAATGTGCTTACCTGTCCCGACCCGTGGTTCGTTTGTCAACCCAGCGGCACTGCCCGTGTCAACCCAGAGGATCTTCACCGGATTTCGAGAAACGGCCGCGTTGTCTCCGCGCAGCCCGAGCCCGAAGGACATCGGGCCAGCCTGTGCTCAGTCAACCATAGCTTATGGTTTGCCTACGATCTGGGTCACGTCGGAACTTTCCGGGGACAAAGGGATTCCGACCAAGCGAACCCACCGGAATGATGACTTGGATACCGACAATACCCCCACGGCAGCACGAGAGGGTAGGGCAAGAAATCAGAGGTTGTAAATTTTTGTAGGGTGGGCACCGCCCACCACAAAATGTTGTGTTTTGGTGGGCGATGCCCACCCTACATCTCTACTGTGCGGGTTCGGCGGAAAAAGGGGGACTGGCTCCGCGGCACAAATAGGCGTGGCAGTGGAAGAAACGTCGCGGCCACGGTGCCTGTCCCCCTTTTTCCATGCGACACGCTGATGGTCCGTCACCAAAGGCGACATTGCGATTCCCCGCGCGGGCCGGTCGAACTCACCGTGATCAGCGGGTCGAGAGAACCATTTCCGGATCGGGAGCCATGGCGACCGCCCCGTTTCGCTGCATAATCAAGCGGTCCTGCGCCGCCTGAACGATCATCCGCAGCATGTCCGAGTAGCGGAAACCACCATAGCCGGCCATGTAGTTGAACTTCCCGTCCCAGCACCAACCGGGGTTGGGGTTCACCTCCATGAGCTTGATCTTGCCCGATGAATCGGCCCGGAAATCGAATCGGGCGTAGTCGCGGCAGGCCACGCGCTCAAAAAGCTGCGTCGAGTAGTCGATCAGTTGACGCTTCTCGTCCTCGGGCAGGTCGGCCTCGTGGTACTTGATCTGCGACCAGTAGGGCGACGTCGGATCCCATTTCGATTCGTAGCCCAGGATCCACGGCAGC
>DATECS010000218.1:0-6270 GCA_035286785.1 Thermoguttaceae bacterium
TTCGGTATCGTGGTTGATTAGCACCCCGAGCACCACTGCAATGCACCTGTGTGGGTGGGGCTCAAGGAATGCTCGTTTTCCCGAGAGTTTTTGATATTTGGTTTGTGAAGATGTGGGTATTTGTGGGTAAAGACAAGGTCGCGACCCGGCCTACGGCTGTGCCTGACAACCACCAAGATAGCCACGAAAAACACAAAAAGCACGAAAAGGAATTCTCTTTCAACTCTCTCGTGCTTTTGTGTTTTTGTGGCCAATAACCAAGCCCGTCAGGCACAGCCTGACCTACGAGCTACGGGCGGTGATTTACCATGTCCGACAAACCTCGCCTCGCGATCACTCCCGCCCAGACTGAGACGGCTTCGGCGTCGGTCGAGTTGGTCTTGGGCGGCGCGCGTGAGGTGGATCGTCATTTTCAGGTTCATCCGCTCGCGGCGGACGACATGCCGCTCGACGGGCTGATCGAGGCGCGGCGAGGGGATCGGGTGGTCGGTGCGATTTTGTCGATCGCGCAGCCGGGGAAGACGGGCCTCGTCTGGCTCCCGCGGTTGGTCGAGGGCGAACCATCCTCGACGGCCGATCAGCTTCTGGACGCGGCCGATCGTCAAATGATCCGCGACGGACTGACGATGGCCTATGCGATCCTTCCCACAGTCAGTCCCGACGACGACCGGCTCCTTCGGGCCCACGACTACCTTCCCTTGTCGGGGGTACTCTATCTGGTGGCCGATCGTCGCATCTTCCCGCCGTCACGACCCGGCGGGCCGTTGGACTTCGAACCCTACGACGCTTCGAACCACGCGCGGCTGGCCCAGGTCGTGCGGGCCACGTATGAGCAAACCCAGGACTGTCCACGGCTTGGAGACGTTCGGGACGTCGAGGACGTGTTGGACGGCTATCGTCACTCGGACCCATTCGACCCACGACATTGGCTGATCGTTCGTCACCGCGGGGAGGACATGGGCTGCCTGATCGTCGCGGATCACCCCGACCATGGGTGTTGCGAGTTGGTCTACATGGGGTTGGCCGTGTCAGCGCGGGGCCACGGTTGGGGGAAACAGCTTGCCCGATATGCCCAATGGCTCACGGCGCGCGCGGGCCGCGAGCAGTTGGTCATCGCGGTCGACGCGGGCAACGACCCGGCGATTGCTGTTTATGCGTCCGTTGGATTTCACGTTTGGGACCGTCGCGCGGTCTACGTCAAATTGCTTTCGTCAACTCGGCCGATCGTTTTATGAGCGGGCGCAACGACTTCGGGCGTTCGGTCTCTCGTCGCGCGTGATGACGAATGATCCTTCTTGAACATTTTTTCCACGTCTTACCCAGAGTGTTCACCCGAGCGGGGCCCGGGTGGTCGGGTACCGTGCGTGGCGGTTTTCCGGCCTTTTTCGCATATCGGGCGAGGCATCCGGGAAATCTTTTTTGAAACCCTTGCGGGGTGGTTTGACAGTCGTGTTCGCATGGTTAAAATCATCGTCTCGGGTGACGCGGATCAGACGAACACAGACGGCGATCGCCGTCGCAGCCATAGCCACCACGCCTGCGCAATCCCCATCTGGCTTCGGGGGGAAGTATGATCACCAAGACGGTGTCTGCACGCGCGGCATGAGTGCGCCGGGGACACTCAGGAAGTGACCACGGACGATACGGAGATCGTGTCGGCATTGCATCGCGCTTTGGCCGACAGGGTCGGAACACAACGCTGCGAACTTTGGTTCGGCTCCAACGCGCGTCTTGCGATGGAGCAGGGCAAGCTGGTGGTGCGCACGCCCAGCCGCTTCTTGCGCGACTGGATTCTTGCGAACTTCCGGGCCGAGCTCGACGCGGCCTGCACGGCCGTGCTGGGCCACTGCCCGGCGGTCGAGTTCACCATCGACGAACCGGCGAGCGCTGCGCGGTCCGCCGCGCCGACGTCATGCAAAACGGAATCGTCGCGCGTCGCGGCGTCGCGGTCCACGCCAACCGGCGATCGAGTCCGATCCACCGCGCCGTCAAAGCATCGCCAATCGTTAAACTTCGACACGTTCGTCATGGGGCCGTCGAACCGGACGGCGCGGATGTCGGCCGAGATGATCCTGGATCAGCCCGGCATGTTCTCGCCGCTGTTGATCCACGGGCCGACGAGCGTCGGCAAGTCGCACCTACTGCAGGCGATCCTCGCGGGGGCCCGTCGGCGCTGCTCGTTGGGTTCGTCGGCCGTTTATCTGAGCGCCGAGCAATTCACGACGCAATTTGTCGAGGCGGTTCGGGGGAGCGGGTTGCCCAACTTCCGCGAGAAATATCGGGGCGTGAAACTACTGGTGATCGACGATCTGCATTTTTTCCGCGGCAAGCGTTCGACGTTGGTCGAGTTGCTCTACACGGTCGATACGCTCCAGCGGCGTCGCCAGCAATTGGTCTTTGCCGCCGATCGGCCGCTGGCCGAGTTGATGGAGTTGGGGCACGATCTCGTCGCCCGGCTGGCGTCTGGAAACGAGTGCGCGATCGGGCGGCCCGACTACGCCACGCGGCTGGGCATTGTCGGCCAAATGGCCCGGCGATTCGAGTTGAACGTGCCGCGGGACGTGCAGGAGTTCATTGCCGCGCGGCTGACCAATCATGCGAGGGAAATCTCCGGCGCCTTGTGCCGGCTGCGTGCCACGAGCGAGGCGTTTCGCCGGCCGATCAGCCTGGCCATGGCCGAAGAGGCCCTGGCCGAGATGATCCGCCACAGCTATCGCGTGGTGCGGCTGCCCGATATTCAAAAGGCGGTTTGCGACGTGTTCGGCATTGATCCCGAGAGCCTTCAGGGCAGCCGGCGGTCGAAACGGGCCAGTCACCCGCGGATGTTGGCCATGTGGCTTGCTCGCAAGCATACTCGCGCGGCGTTGTCGGAGATTGGCGACTTCTTCGGCCGGCGGAGTCACAGCACGGTGGTGTCGGCGCAGAAGCGGGTCGATTCGTGGCTGGCGGCCAACCACTCCATCGAACTGGCCGACTCCACGTTCCGCATCGAGGACGCGATTCAGCGCGTCGAGCAGACGCTGCAAGCCGGCTAAGGGCTTGTTCTCCAAAGCGTTCCGTCTCTTTTCGCTCCTCTTGCTTGCCGCGACTATGCGTGGCCGGTACAATGGGCCGCGGGACGTCTTTTTCCCACCTACCCGTCCTGCCCGCCTCGCCTTACCCGCCTAACTCGATTGCTTGACGATTCCTGTCACAACGCAATGCCGTTTTGTTAGAACCCACTTCAAAATTGTTGCCGCTTCGCAAAAGGGGACAGGCACCGTCGCCACGGGCCGTATTGGCGGGAATACGTTTGTCAGAGCGACGGAGCCAGTCCCCTTTTGCAAGGGAGCTACTGAAGGGGCTTTTTACCCGGAGGTGCTTGCGATGAAAGCCCGCGATCTTTGCGTCGTGTTGTTGGCGGTTCTCGGTTTGCCTAGTTTGCTTATCGCACAAGGTCCGCCCGAGGCGTCGCGGGTCGAAGCGATCGCGCGGATGTTGCCCGCCGCGCCGCGAGGCGTTGGTCGTCCGATCACCGACCGCGCGGCCTGGGGCGTCCTGGCAAAGTCTCCCGCGGCCGCGAAGGTTATCAAGCGGGCCGAAGGGCTACTCGGCCAGCCCCTGCCCGAGTTGACCGACGATCTTTTCCTCGAATTCTCGCGGAACGGCAATCGGACTCGCTGCCAACAGGTTCTAGGAATCCGGCACGGTCGGCTTGGTCCGCTGGCGGCGGCGGAATGCATCGAGTATCAAGGGCGTTTTCTCCCTGAAATCGAAAAGACACTCGTTGCCATTTGCGACGAGAAGACCTGGGTGCTGCCGGCCCACGACGGGGGGCTGACGAATTTCAAGGGCACGCGGATCACGATCGACCTGCGTTCGTCGGCCGTCGGTTGGGAGTTGGCCACGGTCGATTATTGGCTTGGCGCGAGGCTTTCGCCGGCGGTGCGGCAGCGGGTTCGCGACGAGCTCGCGCGGCGGATCTTCAAGCCTTACGAGCGCATGGTCAACGAAGGCAAGCCCCGCCCGTGGTGGCTCGTGGGTCGGAGCAACTGGAACGCGGTTTGTCTGGCCAACGTCACCGGCGCGGCGATGGCCGGCGTCGAATCACCCGCCCGGCGAGCCTTTTATGTTGCGTCGGCCGAGAAGTACATCCAGTATTATCTCGAAGGTTTCACCGACGACGGTTATTGCTCGGAGGGGCTAGGCTATTGGAACTATGGATTCGGTCATTTCGTGAAGCTGGCCGAGACGATCTTTCAAGCCACCGGCGGAGGCGTCGATCTGATGGCCGATCCGCGGGTGCGGCGGATCGCGCGATTCGGCCGGCGCATGGAGATCGCGCCGGGCGTTTATCCGGCGTTTGCCGATTGTCCGCCCCATGCGACGCCGGCTTCATGGATCGAGGGCTACGTGAGCCGGCGGTTCGATTTCGGCTGGCCCGAGGGAAGCCGTGACAGGTTGCCGCTAGGCGACGCGGGGTCGCCGGTCATGACGGGCCTGTTCTGTTTTCCGAACTCCGCGAGTGCTCGCGAGGTCGGCCCCGCCGAGCCTCGCCAACTGCCGCCGCGCGATTGGTTCGACAAGGCGGGCGTGCTCATCTGTCGGCCCGCATCGGAAAGCACGCGGTCGCTGGGCGTCGCCCTGAAAGGCGGCCACAACGCCGAGCAGCACAACCACAACGACGTCGGCTCCTTCGTCGTCGCGCTGGCCGGACACGCGACGCTGGTGGACCCGGGAAGCGAGGTCTACACGCGGCGAACGTTCGGCTCGCGGCGCTACGAAAGCGGCGTGCTCAGTTCCTGGGGCCATCCGGTTCCGCGGGTGGCGGGCCAGTTGCAGCGGCCAGGCCGCCGCGCGGCCGCCAAGGCGCTTTCGACCGAGTGGACCGACGACGCCGATACGCTGGTGCTCGATCTCCGCACGGCTTACGACGTTGAATCGCTCAAGAAGTTGACCCGCTCGTTCGTCTATTCGCGACGCGGCGCGGGCGGGCTCGAGGTGACGGATCGGGTCGCGTTCGAGCGACCCGAGGCGTTCGGCACGGCGTTGATTACCTTCGATTCGTGGAAGCGAACGGGCCCGAACATGCTGCGGATCGGCACGGGCGAGGCGGCGGTCGACGCGCGGATCGACACGGGCGGCGAGCCGTTTGACATCGACGCGAAACCAATCGAAGAGGATCTGCCGGAGAAGCGGCTGCCGACGCGGCTGGGCATCGATCTGGCCCGGCCCGTGGACCGAGCGACGATCCGTCTCACGATTCGTCCGGCGGAGTGAAGCGGAAGTTGCGGCTGGCGCGCATGAACTCGAGCGGATTATCGTGGACCACCCGGCGGACGAGGGCCGCCGAATGGCCGCGACGGCGCATCGCGACTATGAAGTCGGGCACGGCCAGCGGATTCGAAGGGCCCCAGTCGGCCGAGGAATTGACCATCACGCGCTCGGGCCCAAAACGCTCGATCATGTCGACGGCGCGGTCGGGGGTGGCCTTGGTTGTTGGGTAGAGTGTGATGCCGGCCCAGCAGCCCGCGTCGAGCGCCAACCGGATGGTGTGCTCCTCGCAATGATCGATGCAGACGCGCGAAGGATCGACGCGAGGCTCGCCGGCCAGCAGGTCGAGGATCATTCGCGTGCCTTTGTATTTGTCCTCCAGATGCGGCGTGTGAAAGAGCATCTGCTCGCCGGACGACAGGGCCAGATCGACGAGCGCTTCGAGCGTGGCGACCTCGTTGGGCGTGCCTTTATGCAGGCCGATCTCGCCGATGCCCAGCACGTTGGGACGCTTCAAGAACGCGGGCAATTCGGCGATCACTTCCCGGGCGAATCCGACGTTCTCCGCTTCCTTGGCGTTGACGCCCATCCAGGCATGGTGCGCGATGCCAAAATTCGCGCACCGCTTCGGCTCCCATTCGGTGAGCTGGCGGAAGTAGTCATGGAAGCTATTGACGCCCGAGCGGTCATAGCCCATCCAGAAGGCCGGCTCGGCGACGGCGACGCAGCCCATGCGGGCCATGGTGGCCAGATCGTCGGAGGTTCGCGACGCGACGTGAATGTGGGGATCGATGAAGGACATGGAATTCCGTTGGGTTGAAGAAGCGTCCACGAAAACGCCCTGGGCGAGTGATCAGGAAGGGTCCGCGATTTGCCACCGCGGATCGTACAGCAGCGAGAAGTGCATCTGCATCCGCTCGGCCCGGTCGCCGTCCCTCGAAGCCAACAGGTCCACGGCGCGTCGGAGCTGCTCCCAGCGGGTGTTTCCGTCGGCGGAACCTTGCCCGCGTTGAATGC
>DATECS010000219.1:0-18482 GCA_035286785.1 Thermoguttaceae bacterium
GGGAGCGGTTGTAAGTGTTGCGATCCACAACCGCTCCCTCACGGTCGCGGCTCGGTTTGTTTTAATGGCACGATCGGCTGGGTGCGTCAAGTTCGGAGCCAGTCCCCGTTTTCGGATGGCACGATTGGCCGCGTTACTGAAACGCCTGCTCGTCGCTTGGGAACGTGCCGGAGCGGACGTCGCCGCAGTAGCGCTGGACGGCCTCGCGGATGGTGTTGCCTAGTTCGGCGTAGACCTTGACGTGGCGAGGGACGCGGCCGGGCGTGAGGCCCAAGAGATCGTGGAACACCAAGACCTGGCCGTCGCACGCGGGACCGGCGCCGATGCCGATCGTCGGAATCTGGATCACCGCGGTCACTTCGCGGGCCAATTCGGCGGGCACGCATTCGAGAACCAGCGCAAAGGCGCCCGCTTCTTCCACGGCCCGGGCGTCGGCCAGCAGTTGGTCGCGGTCGCGTTGGACGCTGTAGCCGCCCAACTGATGAATTCGCTGGGGGCGCAATCCGGTGTGGGCCATGACGGGGATGCCGGCCGAGACGAGTCCCTCGACCACTTCGGCCTGGGCCACTCCGCCTTCGATTTTCACGGCGCGGCAAAGGGTCTCCTTCAACACGCGAGCCGCGTTTTCGATCGCCCGGTATTTACCCAACTGAAACGTCGGAAAGGGCATGTCCACGACGACCAGGGCGCGCTGGGCCGCGCGGCCGACCATTTCGGCGTGATAGAGGATTTGGTCCAGCGTCACCGGCAGCGTGGTCGAGTGGCCTTGGACCACTTCGCCCACGGTGTCGCCGACTAGAATCACGTCGACGCCCGCCTCATCCACCAACCGCGCGGTGGGAAAATCATAGGCCGTGAGCATGGTGATTTTCTCGCCGGCCGCTTTCATCGCCACCAGCTTGGGCACCGTCCTCCTCGATTGATCCGTAGACATTGAATGGCTATCCATTTTATTGAAAACAAACTGAGCCGCGTGGGCTGTTATTGTCGCCTTCCGCCCTGAGGTTATGAATTTTTGTAGGGTGGGCACCGCCCACCACAAGAGATGTTTTGGTGGGCGGTGCCCACCCTACATCTCGTTCTATTTTAGGCCCTCTGGCCGGGGGGCGAAATGGGGGAACCTTGCTTTCCAGTTCTTCTTATTTTCACCAAACAACCATACCTTGTCCATTATGCCCAATAATCTCAATTGTGAAACCTGCCCCAATACGCAGTGTTTCCTCAAGCCGCAAGATTTGAACGACGAAGTAGAGCTAGAGGCCTTGCGCACTGCCTATGCGCCGAGCGTCTTCCCTTTTCGTGTCCTTTTTATGCCTTTTCGCGGCGGAACCGTTCCATGTCGAACTCCTCTGATTTGCCGATCGCCAATCACGCCCGGCCGCGGCGGAGCTTTCTGGACGGAGTGACCGCCCAGGTGGCCGACGTCGGGGCGTTGATGCTCGACGGGCTGATCGACGTGGGCCGTTTTTCGATCTTCATGGCCCAGATGTTCGGTTGGCTCGCTGGGCGGCTGCCGCGCCGGGGGACATTGTTGCCGAGTCTCTACCAGATCGGCGTGCTGAGCCTGCCGGTCGTGGCCTTGACCGGAACATTCATCGGCATGGTGTTGGCCGTGCAGAGTTTCGCCCAATTCCGCATGTTGAACATGGAGACGCGGATGGGCGCGGTGATCAATATGTCGTTGGTCCGCGAGTTGGGGCCCGTGCTGGCCGCGACGATGCTGGCCGGCCGGGTGGGAAGCGCCATGGCCGCCGAACTGGGCACGATGCGCGTGACCGAGCAGATCGACGCCCTGTCGGCGATGGGCGCCAACCCCATCCATTACCTCGTGGTGCCCCGGTTCCTCGCCTGCCTGCTTCTGATTCCCGCGTTGACGATCATAGCGGATTTCATGGGCATTGAAGGGGCGGCCGTCTACACGACCCAGTTTCTCGGCGTGGACAAGCACCACTATTGGGAGAATTCGAGCGAGTTCGTCGGGAACTACGACATTTTCGTCGGCGTGTTCAAGAGTCTTTTCTTCGGCGGGGCGATCGCTTTGATCGCGTGTTATCGAGGGTTTCATTGCGATCCGGGCGCCGAGGGCGTCGGCCGCGCCGCCACGAGCGCCTTCGTTCAGTCGTTCGTCGCCATTTTGTTGATCGACCTGTTGCTGGGGATTATGCTCGACACGATTTACTATTCCATTTGGCCGCAAACCACGTCTTCGTTCCTGTAAGCACGCCCATGGTCACCATGCCCTTGCCGCCGGCCGATTCACTCGACGCGCCGATCCTTCGGATCGACGGGCTCGGTGTCTGTTTCGGTCACCATCGGGTATTGCAGAACATCCATCTGACGATCCAGCGGGGCGAAACGGTCGCGGTGATCGGCGAGAGCGGCTGCGGAAAGACGGTCCTGCTCAAGACGCTCATCGCGCTGCTGCGGCCGACGGAGGGCGCGGTCTACTTTGAAGGCCAGGATCTCCTGCGGCTCAACGAGAAACAGCTCACGGCCCAGCGAATCCGCTATGGCTTTCTTTTCCAAATGGCCGCTTTGTTCGACAGCATGACGGTGGCCCAAAACGTGGCCTTTCCGCTCCGCCAGCACACGAACCGGCCCGAACGCGAAATTCAGCGGATCGTCGTCGAGCGGCTCACCGAGGTCGGACTGCCGCGCAACGTGCTCGCGCGCAAGCCGGCCGAGCTCTCCGGCGGAATGCGAAAGCGCGTGGGCCTGGCCCGGGCGATGGTCCTCGAGCCCGAACTGCTGCTCTACGACGAGCCGACCACCGGCCTCGACCCGATCATGAGCGACGTGATCAATGAATTGATGCTCAACACGCGGCGGCGTCATCCGGTCACCAGCATCCTCGTCACGCACGACATGCGAACGGCCCAGAAGGTGGCCGACCGGATCGTCATGCTCTATCCGACGAGCCGCCTGGGACCGGACGAACCGCAGGTCATCTTCGACGGTCCGGCCCGGCGGATCGAATCGTGCGCCGACCGCCGTGTCCAACAATTCGTCCGGGGCGAGGCCGGCGAGCGCATCACGGAAATGCAGCTTACGAACGGGGGAAGGTAGCGATGAACGAACGCAGTCTTCAATTCCTGGTCGGCGTGACGGTTTTCGCCGCCGCGCTGATCGGCGGAATTCTCGTCCTTTGGCTGGGCAACGATTCGGCCATGTTCGAGTCGACCTATCCCATCAAACTCGAGTTCACCAACGCCCTGGGCGTTTCCGCGAACACGCCGCTGCGGCGAAGCGGCATCCTGATCGGCCGAGTCAGGACCGTCGATCTGGACCCGCTCTCGGGCATGGTCCGTGTCAAGGCCGGCATCTACGAGAAGGAAAAACTCCCGGCCAACGTCCAGTGCGAGGTCCGCACCGGGCTGTTGGGCGACGCCGAAATCGAGTTCTATATTCCGCACGGCAAGAAACCTTCGAAGGAGTTTCTTTCCGCCGGCGCCACGCTCCGGGGAAGCCGAATGATGGACCCGATGACCAGCGTCGCCAATCTTGAGCAGAACCTCTCGGGAGCGATCCAGTCGGTCTCCCAGGCGAGCGACAGCCTCGGCCAAACGCTCAACAAGATCAACACCATGCTCGACGAGAACCAGCAGCACATCAACAGCATCATGGAACGCACCGACGATACGCTCGCGATGGTGAAGGACACGGCCAGTTTCACGCACGAATTGATGAGCGACCCCAAATTCCGCGAGGACCTGAAGACCGAATTCCAGAATCTTCCGCAAACGCTCCGCGGCGCCCGGGACACGGTCGGCCAGCTCAAAACGACGCTCCAGAACATGGACCACACGATGAGCCTCGTCGACAATAATCTTGAAAACATCAAGAACTTCACCGAACCGTTGGGCGACAACGGCGGCGAAATCGCCAAGAACATCGACGAAAGCGTCCGCCGGCTCAATCAGGTCATGATGGAGGTCGAGACGTTCACCAAGGCGATCAACAGCCGCGAGAGCACCATCGGGTTGTTGACCCAGGACGACGAGATCTACCAGCGGCTCAATCGCACCATTCGCAACGTCGAGGAAGTCAGTTATCGTCTGAAGCCCATCGTGAACGACGTGCGGATCGTCTCCGACCGGTTGGCGCGTCATCCCGGCTCGATCCTGCGCGACGCGGTGCGGCCCGGCCCGGGCACGAAGGGACTGCCGCCGGACAATTTTGATCCGGCCGCGTGCGGCGTTCAGCCGTCCGGCTGGTCGCAATAAGCGTATTCATCTCGCTCCGCGAGATGTTCGAGTGACTTTGAACGTCTATTGTTTTGGCACGTAGCGCCCACTCTATACGACGGAACAAATACGGAAGTAACGCCACAAGAAACGTCTTGGAAGACATCTCGCGGAGCGAGATGAATACGGCTACTGCGTCACGGGGCCCGGCGGGGCTTGCCAAGCGCCGGGGACGCCTTGCGGCTGATTCGAGTAGATTGGCTCGCGCGGGGGCAAGTCCATCGTGGGCTGCTGTCCAGCCGGATTGCCCGGCAAGAAGCCCGGCGTCCCCCGCGGTTGCACCGGTTGGCCCGGCGGGGCGGGAATCGTCTCGGCCGGGGGCGCGGTGGTGGGAAACGCATTCGGAAACGCATTGGGTGCGGCGGGAGACGCGAAGCCGGCCGGCACGGCGCCCAAGGGCACGCGCCCCTGGGCACGCAGTTGCTCGGCCCGGCCCAGCAGTTGAGCGTTGGGCGCCACCAACTGCGGACGCAACTGGTAGCAAAGGTCGCGGCGGTCGTGGATTTCGCCCGGCACCAGGTTCTCGGAGAAGAAATCCAACGGCGGAAATTCGTACCACGGCGTCGGAAGCGGCTGCATCACCGTGAACGTCTCGTAACCCTCCTTGACCAGCCGAATCTTTCGCGTCCCGTAGTACGTGTAATTGACCGACACGGGCGTGGTTCCCACCGGATAGTCGTCGACCCAGGCCATCGCTCCCGGCGGATTGCTGCGAATCGTCATCCGCCGCCGCACGCAGCCGGACAGGCACAAAACCACCACCACAAGCACGGCAAAGCCACGCCACCACCGAGGCGGTTTGCTCCACGTCGCTTTGGAAGGGCTGTGAAACACCGGCGTTTACCCAACGGCCAGGGGACATACGGAAACGGGACCCAAACAATCGAATCAAGGGGGCGGGAGTATAGCCGTCCCGGCCGCCCCGGGCCAGAGCGAATCCCGGGACAAATCGAGGCTTATCTTGGTTGAAAAAGGGGGACAGGCACCTCACGGCAATCGTTTTTCGCGGTGTTCGTCCGGTCAGTTCGGAGCCAGTCCCCCTTTTTCATCTTGGCGGTTCGGCGCTAACGTAAAATGGCCCCCCGTGCTAGAATTACATGATCAGGAGTGCCCATTTTACCGATCAGACAGCAGAAACCGGGCCTCCGCGGCACGTTCCCTAGCATCGCTAAACTCATATAGGACAACAGGTTTGAGCGATTCACGCCAGACGGATCCGAACGCCCGACGCTGGCGGCATTGCCTTGACTATGCCGCCTTGAGCGACGTCGGACTTCGGCGGTCCAACAACCAGGACTCGATGACCGTCGTTCTGGCGGGCAGCCAGGCGGCTTGGCGGAAACGGGGCCACCTGTTCGTCGTGGCCGACGGGATGGGCGCCCATGCCGCCGGCGAGTTGGCCAGCCGAATCGCCGTCGACGCGATTCCGTTGATCTATCAGAAACTGACCGAGTTGCACCCGGCCGACGCGCTGCGTCAGGCGTTGGTCGGCGCCAGCCGGCAAATCTTCGAGCGGGGCGAGACCAGCGACGATTTCCGCGGCATGGGCACGACGGCCAGCGCGCTGGTCCTGCTGCCGCAAGGCGCGCTGGTGGCCCATTGCGGCGATAGCCGCGTGTATCGGCTTCGCGGCCAGAAGTACGAGCAACTCACTTTCGACCACAGTCTCGTCTGGGAAATGAGCGCCGCCGGCCGGATTCCCGAGGGCGAGGTGGCCGACTACGTGCCCAAGAACATCATTACCCGGTCCCTCGGACCCGACCAGCACGCCGAAGTCGATCTGGAAGGGCCGTTCCCGCTCGAAACGGGCGACACGTTTCTGCTGTGCAGCGACGGGCTTTCGGGACCGGTCCGCGACGAGGAGATGGGAACGATTCTTGGGTGTCTGTCGCCCGGCGACGTCGCGCGGGCACTGGTGGATCTGGCCAATCTCCGCGGCGGTCCGGACAACATCACCGTGATCGTCATCCGGGTGCTCGGACCGCAAGTGGCGAAAAACGACGGCCAGACTGAGTCGAACCACGCCGCGGCGGCGCAGCCCGTCAATCCGTTGCTCTGGGCGCTGCTGGGCGCTTTGGGACTGGGCACGCTCGGCGCGGCGGCGCTGGGCCACTATCCTTTGGCTCTGCTCGGCCTATTCACCACGTTGATTCTCGCCGTGCTGATTTTTCGGGAACGCCATCGCGACACCGGGCCGGCGGAGGATTGGGCCGCTCGCCCCTTGGGCAAGGGGCCCCATCGGACGTACAACTGCAAGCCCGACGCCGAGTTCGTCGATCGACTCTCGCGGATCGTCGGCCAACTACGCGACGCCGCGACCAGCGAAGACTGGAAAATCGACTGGCAGCATTTCAACAAGACCCAGGCCGACGCCGACGCGGCCACCTTCGCCGCCCAGTATTCCACCGCCGTGCGTCTCTATTGCCACGCGATGAGCTTCATGATGGGTGAACTCCGGGCCCAACAGCCCGAGAGTGAATAACCCCCCGCGAGCATCACGCCAGGGGCAAGGTTTTCTCTCAATTATGGGGGGTCTGTTTTCCCAGATTCACATTCCCGATAATTTTTTGTTTTTCAAACAAGATTTCCGTGTCTCTGGGGAACTGATTAGTAAAACCAAACGTCCACCGCTCAAATCCCATCGTGACACTCTTCCATGTGTCCGATGCCTTGGCCGTCGCCTCGCTCCACCACCAGCGTGCGACGGCCTCTTTTTTGCGCTCGTGACGATCGTGAGGAATAAAGGGGTCGGGAGTCTTTGTTCCATGAAAGCATTTGCTAGTGGCTAGATTACCCGAAACAAAGACTCCCGACCCCTTTATTCCGCGTAGCGATCACGCGACCTCTGCCGGTTGGGTAGCCGAGCGAAGCAAAATCAACCTTTGGACTGCGGCCCGGCCGATGGAGGAATGATGGGATAAAGTTCCGTAGGTCAGGCTGTGCCTGACAACTCAGAGGCTGTGAATTTTTGTAGGGTGGGCATCGCCCACCGCAAGAGCTTGTGTTTCGGTGGGCGGTGCCCACCCTACATTTTGTGGTTCCGACCGTGTTGGATCGAAAAATTCACAGCCTCTCAGTTCATTTGTCTGTCAGGCACAGCCTGACCTACGATTTTCCGTCGTTCTGAAACCACCCATTCCTGAGGCAGAACCATGAGCATTGCACAAGTCGCCGCCGCGGACCGGCTGGAGCAGGACCATGCGCGGCTCGCTCGCCAGCTTCGCCGGGTGCATGAAGACATGGACCACTTCGTCCGCGCGCTCTCCCACGACATGAACGCCAATTTCATGTTGCTGGAAAGCTCGTTCGGACGCCTGAAGAAAGAGTTGTCCGGCGCCTCGGTTCCGGAAGTCGCCGAAATTGTCTCGCACGTCGATGCCTGCCTCGACCAGTCGAAGCGGTTTCTCAACGACCTGATCCACCTGGCCCGGACCGGCACGGTCGAGATGGAGCCGGGACGGACCGAATTGGCCGCCGTGGTCGACGAGGTGCTTTTCGAGCAGGACGAGTTGCTGCGGGGTCGCGGGATCCGCGTCGAGGTGCGCCGCCCGCTTCCCGCCGTGTGGTACAACCGACAGCGTCTCAAGCAGATCGTCACGAACCTAGTCCGCAACGCGATCCGCCACGGGTGCGACCCGAGGTCTCCGCGGATCGAAATCCAAGCCCTTCGTGGCGACGACGCGGCCAAAAACGACGACGTGTATCCGGCCGTCCGGCTCCGCGTGCATGACAACGGCCCGGGCATTGACCCGCGTTTTGCCGAGGATATTTTTCTACCCGGCACGCGGCTCAATACGGCCGCCGAGGAGGGCTCGGGCATGGGGCTGGCGATCGTCAAGAAAATCGCCGAGCACTACGGCGGCACGGTCCGCATCGACTACGGCCAGGGCCCGGGCACGACGATCGAGATCCTGGTGCCGGGCGGATTCGCGGTGCCGGCCCAGTCGCCTTGGATCACCCATCGCGCCGACAAACACGCGCCGGTGCCCGCCGCCGCGACGCCGCCCCGACGGCGTCCGCACATCCGCTCGGAAGCTCACCACGGGCCGCACTAGGGCGAAACCGGCAATCAAAAACACACGCGATCAACACAAAAACCGAGCCGCGACCGTGAGGGAGCGGTTGAACACCTTTCAAAACACCACCGCTCCCTTACGGTCGCGGCTCGGATTGTTCCCGAATGTTCACATGGCGGACGGAACGGAGTGTATTTGTCCTCGCTCGCGCTTCGGGTTGGTATTTGCCCCCTCGCAAGGGCCGCCAAAGCACCGTCTATGCGTCCGGCGTAGAATGGATAGAATCCTGTAGAGGCTTTCACCAAACAACCGCACGCTCCGGCGAATTACCGCTGGGGGCGTTCTTTCGATTCCGTGGAGTACAAAAGCCCATGTATTATGATTTGAATTTGCTTCTGTTCATTGCTCCGGCGTTGATTCTGGGGCTTTGGGCCCAGCTTCGGATCAAGACGACCTATGCCGCCGCGCAGCGGATGCCCGCCCCCCTGAGCGGCGCGGCCGCCGCCCGGCATATTCTCGACTCGGCCGGGCTGCAGAACGTCGATATCGAGCAGATTCCAGGCCACCTGAGCGACCACTACGACCCGCGGCATAAGGTGCTGCGTCTGAGTCCCGAGATTTATCAGAGCCGTTCGCTGGCCGCGGTGGGCATCGCCGCGCACGAGGCGGGCCACGCCTTGCAGGACGCCAAGGCCTACGCCCCGTTGGTGATCCGCAACATCGCGGTGCCGGTCGCCGGCTTCGGAAGCGGAGCGGGCATGCTCATGCTGATTCTCGGGCTGGTCTTCCACTGGCTGCCGCTGTTGGGATTGGGCATCGTCGTGTTCAGCGGCTTCGTCTTCTTCCAGATCATCAACCTGCCCGTCGAGTACAACGCCAGCCACCGCGCCAAGGCGCAGTTGGCCACCCTGGGCATCGTTTCGCCCGAGGAGATGGTCTACGTCAACAAGGTTCTCAACGCTGCCGCGCTGACCTATGTGGCCGCCACGCTGCAAGCCATCCTGACGCTGCTCTACTACGTCATGATTTTCAGCAGCGGAAACCGGCGGTAGACCCGGAGGACGGACATTCTTGTCTGTCAATACTTTTTTCCGCTTCTCGGCAACAGACAAGAATGTCCGCGCTCCCGGTATGCGCAAAAAAGTCGGGCGTCTCTTCCATGGCGAGAAGTCCGGTCAGAACTGCGTAATCAAATCGAACCCATAAAGAAACTGCCGGTCGCGCTGGCCCGCGTCGAACGGCTTTTGCCCCTCGGGACTCGTGCCGTGATACCAGTCCCAGCGTGCCTCGGGCCGCAGGATCAGATTGGGCCGCGGCTGCCAGTTCAGGCCCAGCGTCACTTCGTAGAAGCTGCCCACGTAGGGCCCGGTGGCCCGGTTGCCGTCGCCCAGGCCGTGGACCCGCGTGCCATCCTCATCGCAAAACCATTCGATTCGCGTGCCGACGCCGAGCGTCTCGCTCCATTGACACAACACGTACTGGCTCAGGCCGTACCACTCGGTCTTCGGCACGCCCGACGGATTGCCACCCGTGCTCTGGCCGTAGTTGTGCTCGAGGATCCAGCTTAGCCAATCGGCCGGGTGCAACTGGCCCACCAGGCTGTAGATGGTGGTCATGTTCTCGGGCCCCTGTTCGCCGCTGTTGATGGCGAACTGCACGGAGCGGCGTTTGTCGCAACCGGTCCAGTTGATTCCGCCGAGAAACGCAAGTTGGTTGCGTCCGTCCGTGTCGTCGAACTGATCGACGCCGCGGCTGAAACCGCCGATCGCGGTGAGTCCTTCCTCGACGTCGTAATAGGTCAACATGCCCGTGTGGGTGAACGGCTCGCCGTACTGATGCGCGTAGCTGTGCGAGTAGAAGAAATTGGCCGGCGCCATCACGCTTTCGTAGCCCAGGATCGTGTAGAAGTGGCCCATGCGAACCTTCAGGTCGTTCCATCCGGCGTCCAAGTAGAATTGGGGCAGGGCGGCCTGATAAAACCGCTCGTCTTGGCTCCAATTCGATTCGAGCCCGTCGGCCGCCTGGACGAATCGCGCGTCGGTGCCGTAGAGCACGTCGATCCGCCCGCCGAAGTCGAGTCCGCCGCCGCGCGTGTCGATTTCGCGTTCGAGGAACAGGTTGAGCTGGTTCATCTGATACTCGCCCGACCGGTCGTTGAACGTCACCACGCCGTTGTAGCGGTCGATTGGGTTGTTGCCGGCGGCGGTGATGCCCTGATCGAGCCAGCCGCCCAACGCGACGTCGCGCGCCTCGAGTGCCCGTGGCGCGAGAAGTTGGCGGGCCTCCGGACGATCGGCAAACCATCCGCCGGGCCCCGCGGCGCCCGAGCAACGAGCCGGGGCAGGGCAGGGGACCCGTCGCGGCGACGATTCAGTGTAATAGTCCAGATAATTCTCGTCGTCTTGGTACGCTTGACCTCGCGGCGCGTATTCCCGGTCGTCAAGCGATGCGTCCGAATCATACGGACCGTTCGACGGCGGCGTCCGCTGGACGACCGGAGCGTTTTGCGGCACGGGCTCGCCCGGCGCGAACTCGTCGGGCGACGGCTCCCGCGGCAACCGCCGCGGAGGCAGTTGAGGCGGCACGCCGCGCGACTCCTTGCGGAACGGACTGTAACTCGCCGGCGCGCGCATTTCGTCGTAATCCGGATCCGGCGGAAGCATCGCCGTGGGCGACGGCAACACGCGCGGAATCGGGGCTGGAGCCTGGGCCGGCGCGGCCGGCGGCGAGTTGAGCAACGCCAAGAGCGGTTGAACGTCGCGCGGCCGGGCCTGATTCTCTTCATATCGGGTCGCGACAACCTGGTTGGACGGCTCGACCGGCGAAGCGTCCTCGACCTCGCACCACGGCCCGTCGGGCGGCGTGTCGCTCGGGGCCTCGCTCGATGCACTGGCCGGCGCGGGACGCAGCGCCGTGGTTGCGACACGGTCCAGGGCAAGCCAAGGGTCGTTCAACAGGCTGTTCGGCAGGTTCTTTGACGCGTTGACTGGTTTGTCCCGTCGCCCATTCATCAACCGCAACTGATTTTCGGCCGCCGGAGGCGGTCCGGCCGGCTCGGCGGTCAGCAGACGCAGCGTCGAACAGCGGCCCGTCGCGTCGGCCTCGACCGGCAATAACGAGGGAGCGTCCGTCAACGTAAGTCCCGGACCGCGTGCGTCGTCCGCCGTGACGGTCCCTGGTTCCGACAGACCGGCCGCCGCCAGCAAGCAGACGGCCAACGCCCAGCGAACCACCCCGTTTTTCGAAGTCAAAAAAGCATTCATTTTTGCGGATTCCGGAAGAAACTCGCCTCTCTATTGGTTTTGCAGACGGAGGTCCGCCATCGATAATCAGGTGGTCGCGCCGCCCGAGGCCGAGGAAACACTCCGACCGCTTGACACTCTCCGCGCAAGAAACCGATAAAGTCCTGATATCCGTTATCGTCCACTTAATCGGAATACTCCGCACAAATTACCACTCCACGCGTTTTGAGGTTTGTTGGCATTGAATTTTGTTAAAATGCATCAATACACGAGACATGGGAAAGCCCGAAAGGACACTCCACCAGAAACCACGCCAACCGCGTGAACGAAAAATAGAAAACATGCGTAGGGTGGGCATCGCCCACCAAAAAACGCGGCAATAGGTTGGTGGGCGGTGCCCACCCTACAGATACTGGCTGATCTACAGATACGGCAGCAGCCAGCGGGTCAGATGATAAAACACCGGCGCGGCGAAGCAGATCGAGTCGATCCGGTCGAGTACCCCACCGTGGCCGGCGACCAGGGTGCCGTAGTCCTTCACGCCTCGGTCGCGTTTGATCGCCGACATCGTCAGCCCGCCGGCGAAGCCCATCAACGCGATCACCAGCGACATCAGCGCGGCCAGCCAGAACGGAAACGGCGTGGCCCACCAAAACACGGCTCCCAACAACGCCGTGCTGATCGACCCGCCCAGCAGCCCTTCCCACGTGCGTCCCGGGCTGATCGACGGCACGATCACATGCCGGCTGGGAATCTGGGCCCAGGCGTATTGCAACACGTCGCTCAATTGCACGATCAGAATGAAGAACAGCAGCAAACCCTTCGTGTTGAGCGCCTTTTTGCCGCTCGCGCCGTCGTCGTCCGCCGTCGCCGCCTTTGTCGTCGGAGTCAACGTCACCGCGTCGGCCGGCGCGCCGAGCGATTTTTCGAAGCGGGCCAGGGGGGCGTCGGCCTTCGCCTCCGTGAAACTCAGCGTCAACAGGGCCGGCGCATAGCTCAGGCAATAGACGCAAATCAGCAGCCCCGATTGAATCTTCGCCGTGCGCTCGAGAAACCGCCGCTGGTCGCCGGCCATCGCGATCCGCGCGGGAATAAACAGGAAGGCGTACACCGGCACCACGATGCTGTACAGGGCATACTGCTCCATGCCGACCAGCACGAATTGCAACGGCGTGAAGAGGAAAAAGACCCAGAACAGCGCGCGATGATCGCCCGGCCGCGTCGGCGTAAGGGTAATAAATTCGCGCAGTGCCCAGAACGCAATCAGTCCAAAGAGAATGATCGTCACCACCTTGCCCAAGAGCAAGGCGGCCGCCAGCGTGGCGAACAAAATCCACCAGGCCAACAACCGGCGTCGAAACGTCTCGATAATCGCCGGATTGATGGTGGCCTCGGTCTGCCGCTTCAAAACGCGCAGCGCCACCGTCGCGCCGCCCAGCAGCGCCAGCATCCCTCCCACCAAGGCAATTGTTCGCCAGTCGCTCATGTTTCCTTCAATCGCAACACCGCCTGCCGTGCCCTCGCCAAAAATTCCACCTTCGGTTCACCCGCCTCCAGCCAGATCGGCGGCCCAAACGTGATGCACGTCAACAGCGGCACCGGCAGCACCTGGCCACGCGGCAAGATCCGGTTCATGTTCTCGATGTAAACGGGTATCGCCTCGAGGTCGGGGCGCTTCTTGCACAGGTAATACAAACCGCTTTTGAACTCGCCCACGTCCCGACCCGAGCTGCGCCCGCCCTCGGGAAACACGATCAACGAATCGCGATTGCCGATCTCGCTGATCATCAGATCCACCGGACTCTGGTGGACCTTGACCTCGGTGCGGTCGATCAAAAGCGCGTTGAACACCTTCGTCGAAAAATACTTGCGAATCCTCCCCGCCGCCCAATAGTCCTTCGCCGCGACCGGCCGGGTTCTGGCTCGCACTTTGCTCGGCAAAACGGCCCAGAGCACCAGCGCGTCCATGTGACTGGTATGGTTGGCAAAATAGACCCGCTGACACGTGTCCGGCTGGGAATCCACCCACCGGACGCTCGCGCCGCTAAGCACCCTGGCAATCAGGGCCAACACACGGATCGTCAATGTGGTCTTTTCCATCTCTCCGTCACCGCCACAGGGCCCAGTCACCCAGGTCGCTGCTTTCCTCCTACGCCTTGCTTTCCCGGTTTCACCAAGCTCCCATCGTACCGTCGGAAGGCAAAAAACGGAATCCCGACAGGGAATGCACCCAAAGGGTCATATAATACCACCCATTGGTGCAATGCCTCAAAAATCAGTCTATTTTGGAAAACATAGCCCACCGTTCGACCGCAACGCCGGCGGCCTATGTTTTCTTGGCGGCTTGAATCGCTGCCCATTTTTGCTTGGAGCAGTTCCCAATGAATCCTATCATTACGCTGTCGATCATCGTTATCCTCGTGGCGTTGCCTCTGGCGATTCTGTCGTTCGCCGCGCTGGTCCACACGGTCAGGCAATTCGCCGCCCGAGGAAAATACCGCGACTACACCTTCGAGCCGCTCGACCCCTCGGCGCTTCGCCGGGCCACGGCCCGTTGGTTCGAACGTCACACGCCGGATTTGGAATCGTTGGGATTCCATCGGATTGGCGACTATCGGTTGCAGCCCGATCCGGTGCGTTTTGACGTGCGTTTCTTCGCCGCCCCGCAGCGCGACGTGTTCGCCACCATCGAAGACTATAACGGCACGCAAACCGTCACCATGGCGTCGGTACTCGAAGACGGCACGTACATGGAGACGAGCATCATGCGTCCGCTGCCGCGCACGGTGGGCGCCGAGCCTCCGCTCTTGTTCCACTACGCTCCGAAGGCCACCGTGGCCGAACTCCACGAACAACACCTCGACCACGTCCGCCGCGCGGCCGAACAACAAGGCACGCGCCCCATGCAGTTCGATCCCGACCAGGCCACCGAAATCGCCCAATACGGCCACCGCCTGCTCCACTGGGCGATGTTTGAAAAAGGCATGACCGCCGAGCCCCCGGCCCCCCGCGAACCGATGCTCGTCGCTTAATCTCTGCCCTTTGTCTACCGACTACCGACTACCGACTACCGCTCAACCTGACACTCCGGCAGCGACGCCAAAAACGTTTTCCCGTAGCTCTTCGTCCGAATTCGCGGGTCCAAGATCACGACCATGCCCGTGTCTTGCTTCGAGCGGATCAGTCGGCCGAAACCTTGTTTCAGCTTGATCACCGCGGCCGGCAGTTGGTAGTCGCGGAACGGATTGCCGCCCGCCGCGCGGATCGCTTCGAGCCGCGCTTCGAGCAACGGCTGATCCGGCACCGCGAACGGCAGCCGCGTGATGATGACATTCGACAGTGCCTCGCCCGGCACGTCGACGCCCTGCCAGAAACTGTCCGTCCCAAACAACACGGCCCGATTGCTGGCCTTGAACCGGTCGAGCATCTGGCTTCGCGGCATGCCCTCGGCCTGGCAGAACAGGGCCAGATTTTTCTCGGCCAGCCATGGCGCGAGCGCGTCGGCCATCCGTTTCATCATGGCGTAGCTCGTGAAGAGTACGAACGCCCGGCCGTCGGTCCGCTCGACGTAGCGGCGGACCATCTCGGCCGCCGCCCGTTCGTATTCCGCGTCGCCGGCGCTTGGGTCGGGCATCCCCTGGGGCAGCACGAGCGTCGCCTGCCGTCGATAATCAAACGGGCTGCCCAGCCGAAGCGTCGTGGTTTGCGTGAGTCCGACGCGCGACTTGAAGAACTCGAACGAATCGCGGCCCGTGGCCAGCGTGGCGCTGGTCATCACCACCGTGCGGACTTTGTTGAACAGTTCCTCGCGCAGGACGGGCCCGACGTCGATCGGCGCGGCCGAAAGCGTCACTCGCCGCCACCGCCGCCGCTGGGTCACCTCGACCCAATAAACCGCGTCGTCCAACGTCTGGCTGCGCCAATTTTCGATCCCCTCGGCCAGTCCGCCGAGCCGCTCGGACACCGCCGCCAGATCCTGTCGCTCCTCGGGATTGTCAATCGACCGGGCCGCGCGACGCACCTGGGCCGAAAGCTCCGACAATCCCTCGCTCAACCGATTGGCCACGACCTTGGGCTGGCGGACCCGACCGTTCGCGTTTTTCTGGTTCGCTAGCCACTCGGCTACGTCGTCGAAAAACTCGTCGGACCGATAGCGAAGCTCCATGACGCTTTGCTGCACGTCGCCGAGTTTGAAATGGACGGCCAGCCCGCGGTTCGTCCGGTCGTTGTAGAGCCGCGTGAGCACGTAATCGACCTGGCCGCTGGTAAGATTCATTCCCAAGTGCGACCCCGCGACAGCCTCCAGATTGTGTGCCTCGTCAAAAATCACCGCGTCGTAGTCTGGCAACATTTTGACGCCTTCGCGGCGCAGGGCCAGGTCGCTGAAGAACAGGGCGTGGTTGACGATGAGAATCTGCGCGTTGTAGATGCGCCGCCGCGCGCGATAGTAGAAGCAGTCGGCAAACGTCGGACACTTCCGTCCCAGGCAGCTTCCCTGGTCGCTGGCCACCTCGTCCCAGACGGCCGGCATCGGCTTGTGGTCCAAGTCGGACAGCGATCCGTCGGTAGTCTGCTTGGCCCAACGCTCCAGCTGCCGAAGCTGCTCGAACTCCCCGTCGTCGGAAAAGAGGCTCACGGCCCGTTCCGTGGCGTTCTTCAGCCGTCGAAGGCTGAGATAATTGCGCCGGCCCTTGGCCAACACGGCGGTGAACTCCAACGGGATGACGCTGTTGAGAAACGGAATGTCCTTGCGGACCAACTGCTCTTGGAGACTGATCGTGTGCGTGGCGATGACCACGCGGCGTCGCGGCGCGGCGGATTTTGTTTCCTCCTCGTCGGCCGGTTCGTCCTCATCGGCCTGCTGGTCGCCGGCCGTGGCCAGAATGGCGGGCACGAGATACGCAAAACTCTTGCCCACGCCGGTGCCCGCCTCGACCACCAGATGATGTCCGTTGGCCAGCGCATCGTCCACGGCCCGAGCCATTTCAAGCTGCTCGGCCCGCGGCTCGTAGCCGGCCAATCGCGCGGCCACGCGGCCGGAGGGGCCCAGGATGTCGTCAACAGTGAACACGGGAGAGGGATTGGGGATTGGGGATTAGGAACTTGATAACCGCCGGCGGAAGCCCGCGGAAAACACGCGGAAATGCACGCAAACGACTCTATCACGAAACGCCCGCGCCGGATAGAGACAGCGACTCCCGCGGACGCCACTTGCCGCGGGCCGCCGCGTCATGGTATCGTAGCAGTTCGGGAGATCAAAACTGCCATGCCCATCGAATTTCGCTGTACGAAATGCCAGACGTTGCTCCGCACGCCGGACGACACGGTCGGACGCCGGGCCGTTTGTCCCAAATGCGCCTCGGAGATGGAAGTGCCCTACGTGTCGGCTCCCGCGCCGCGAGGCCGGCCCGCGCCGCCGGACCCGATGGACGAGTCCGACCGGCCGGTCTACTCGTCCCCGCCGTCCACGGCCGACGAGCAAATGGCCATCATCTCGATGATCCTGGGCGTCCTCGCGCTGTGCTTCTCCTGCTGCTGTCTCCTCGGATTGCCCATGGCGATCATCGGCCTGGTGCTTGGCGTCAAGGGGCTTTCCTCGCGTCACCGCCCCCTGGCCATTGCCGGAATCGTGTTGTGCAGCCTCGCGTTGCTGGCTTGCCTTGGCTTTATCGCCGTCCGATTGTTCCAAGAAGGTGGCGCGCTGCCCGGCGGCCCGGGCTTTCCATAAATAATGGGCGGCAAACACGCCACCCGGCCTGGGGGGCAATGCCCGGCTCGTGGCCGTTATGCTACGTTCACATAGTGGCGTAGTTAGCCGCCGCGCCTGCGCGGCGAAAGAAAAACGTCGAACAGGCTCGACGGCTAACCCCTGATTTCTCCCCACGTCAAACACGTTCGGATTCACTCGTGAATTCCGAGGCCCCCATGCCCATCGAATTCCATTGCACTCGATGCCAAAAACAGCTCCGCACACCGGACGACTCGGGCGGCCGGCAGGCCAAATGTCCCGCGTGCGGCGCGGTGGTCGCGGTGCCCGAGCCGAGGACGCCCGAGACGCCTCCGTCCGCGCCGAGGGAAACAGCCAATCCTTATGAGGCTCCGGCCATCCCGTCCGACGCAGCCCCACCGCAAATCCCGGCCCCCGGCGTCATCCGCCCGACGGTTCTTTGCTTCAGCGACACGATCGGCCAAACGTGGAACGTCTTCACCAAAACCTGGCTCATGTCCATCTTGGCGTTTCTCGTGTTCACGGCCGTCACCACCGGCGGGTTGCTCGTCGTCGCGGCTCCCGTCGTGATCGTCGCCCTGACGACCAAGGCCATTGAATTCATCGTGCCGACCATTGTCCTGGCCGCGTTCGCCCTGGGCATTTTCATGACGTGGCTCAACACGGGCCGGATTCTGTTCTTCGTCAAGACGGCTCGGGGACTCGATCCCGGCCTCGGCGAGCTATTTGCCGGCGGGCCGTACCTGTGGCGAGTGATCGGCGCGACGATCCTCTATCAACTCGGTCTGGCGGCCATCGTCGGCGTCTGCGCGGCGCCGTGCGTACTGGTGGGAGTGTTGATCGATCCGGTCGGGGCGTTGGTCGGACTGATCGTCGGCCAATTTCTCGCCATCGTGCCCGCCGCAATCTTCTTCCTGACGTTTTTCCCCTACCTCTACCTGATCGTCGATCAAAACCTGGGCATCCTCGAGGCGTTTTCCGTCTCGCGCCAAGTGACCTCGGGCAACCGGCTTACGATCTTCCTGATTATCCTGGTTGTCGCCCTGGTGGGCTCGGCCATCAGCTCGGCCACCTTCCCCCTGGGCGTTTTCGTCGTCACGCCCTTTACCTATCTGCTTCACGCGGTAATTTACTTATTGTTGATCGGCCACATGCCGTACTCATCTCGTACTCATCTCGCTCCGCGAGATGACACCAAAAAACGGTAGGGTGGGCACCGCCCACCAAAAGACTGTTTTTGGTGGGCGATGCC
>DATECS010000220.1:0-10226 GCA_035286785.1 Thermoguttaceae bacterium
GCGGTTGCGATTCGGTAGTCATTCAACCGCTCCCTTACGGTCGCGGCTCGGAAAAAATGAGTCCTATTCCTGGACATCCTTAAGTAATTTTCTTCGCGTCTTCGCGGTGAAAAAAGAGGCCCCTACCATGACCGGCTCCCCTCGTCCCACCGAAAACGGTCGTTCGCCGCTTCGCGTCCTGCTGTTGGGTTTTGGCGGGCGGCCCGGTGTGTTGGAAGAGGCCGAGCGGCTCGCGGCCTTGCTCGAACGGACCGACCGGATCGTCGCCCGCGACTTCTCGGGCGACGTGGATCTCTCGACGGTCGAGGCCGACGTGGCGGTCGTGCTGGGGGGCGACGGGTCGATCCTCCACGCGGCCCGCCAGATGGGCTCGCGTCAAGTGCCCGTGATCGCGGTGAACCTGGGCCGGCTTGGTTTCCTGGCCGACGTGCCTCCGGACGAAGTGCTCCACGTGCTCGACGAATTCCGTAAGGGCAGGCTTCACACGATCGAGCATTTGATGTTCACCTGTGAGTTGTTGCGAGGGGGCCGCGCGGTCGATCGCCGATTGGGCCTTAACGAGGTGACCGTGCAAAACGGAGCGCCGTTCACGATGCTGGACGTGCATCTTTACGTCGACGCGGAACTAGTGACCACGTACCGTTGCGACGGCCTGATCATCAGCACGCCGGTCGGTTCGACGGCCCACAATCTGGCGGCGGGCGGGCCGATCTTGCGCAAGGACATGCAGGCGTTCGTCGTCTCGCCCATCTGTCCGCACACGCTGACCTATCGCCCGGTGATCGATTCGGCCGATCGGGTGTTCGAGTTGGAAGCGGCCTCGCCGGGATCCGAGGCGTCGGTGGTCGTCGACGGCCGCGTGCTGGGGCGGCTGGCGGCCGGCGATCGGGTGCGGGTTCGCCGGGCCGACGTGTGCTTCAAGCTGGTCGCCGCGCCGGGCCACGGCTACTACCGCACGTTGCGCGAAAAACTCGGCTGGAGCGGACGCTTCCAAGGCAACGACCGCTAGCGACGGAAATACGCGAAATAATCATTCACCACGGAGACACGGAGGGCACGGAGGAAGATGATGAAGGGAATTTTCTTGACGGGGATGAAGTCGATGCGTCGTCTTGGAATTGGTGCGTGCAAGCACGCACCCTACGTGATGGTGACGCTGCTTTTGTTAGCTGCTTCGGCCCTGGCGGCGGACGACGCGAAGGACGCGACGAAATACGGCCTTCGTTACAAGTTTCGGCCGGGTGAAACACTCCGCTGGAGCGTGTTCCAGCAGAAGTGGATTCAGTTTACCTACGGCGGCGCGACCAAGAAGACCGAGAGCGCCGATCGGTCGACGAAATGTTGGCGAGTGATCGAGGTTGATCCCGACGGCAACGTGGTTTTCGAACAACTCTATTCCGACATCCATTTTCGCGGAACCTTGCCTGGTCAGGAGGAAGTTCGCTACAACAGCAAGACCGACAAAAAACCGCCCGCCGGGTTAGAGGGCATCGCGAAACAGATAGGCGTTCCGCTGTTTCGGATCAAGATGGACTCGCGCGGGCGGGTGATCGAACGCAAGCCGCTCTTGCCCGAGCCGGCCGCGCCCGAGAAACCCAAGATAACGATTTTGTTGCCGAAAGAGCCGGTCGCGGTGGGCGAGAGTTGGCATGAACCAGACGAAATTCGGATTCCGCTGACAAACGGCACGACAAAGACGATTCAAGTGCAGCGTGCGCTTACGCTGGTGAGCGTGAAAACGGGCGTGGCCACGATCAAGGTGGCCGACCAGGTGCTCACGCCGATCCACAGCCCGGAGATCGAGGGAAAACTGATTGGTCACTACGCGCACGGTACGGTCCGTTTCGACGTGGACGCGGGGCGGATCCTCCATCAGCAGATGGACCTCGACCACCAGGTCGTCGGTTCCCATGGCCCGGAGAGCGCCTTGCACCATGTCACACGGTCCACGGAGCAGCTTGTGCCGGAGAAACCGGCCGAGACGGAACCCAGCGCGGACACGAAAGCGCCCTCGTCGAACGACAAGCCACCCGTCGCGAAATAGTCGAGGGTGTAACGGAATTCACGATCACCAAAAAACCGAGCCGCGACCGTGAGGGAGCGGTTGTGACTTTTGACGGCTGCAACCGCTCCCTCACGGTCGCGGCTCGGTTTTTATCATGTGTCCCATCCAACATTGAATCTCAAATTTGAGATTTGAGATCGTCCTCCCGTCCCCCGCCTCCCGTCCCTCACCCCTCGTTCCCCGTCCCCCGTCCCCTTCTCGCCGCGAGCCGATGCCGGACGAACTCCACCACGCCCGGCATGACCGAGATCACGATGATGGCAAGGATCACCAGCGAGAAGTTGCGTTTGACCACGGGAATTTGGCCGAAGTAGTAGCCGAGGTACGTGAACAGGCCGACCCAGAGAATCCCTCCGAAGACGTTGTAGGCGAGGAACCGCCCATAGGGCATCTCGCCGATCCCGGCCACGAACGGGGCGAACGTGCGGATGATCGGAATGAACCGGGCCAGAACGATCGTCTTGCCGCCGTATTTCACGTAGAAGGCGTGCGTCCGGTCGAGATACTTCTTCTTGAAAAACCGCGCGTTTTCGTTGTGAAACGCCTTGGGGCCGATCTTGTGGCCGATCCAATAATTCACCGTGTCGCCCAGCACGGCGGCCGCCGACATCAGGACGAACAACCAATGCGGACACAGCAGCGAACCCGGCGCGGCGGCCAGCGACCCGGCGGCGAACAGGAGCGAATCGCCTGGCAACAACGGCATGATGACCAGGCCTGTCTCGCAGAAGATGATGACGAAGAGGATTCCGTAGAGCCAGTAGCCGTAGTCCACGGCAAGCTGCTGAAGATGCTTGTCGACGTGCAGGATGAAGTCGAAAAGCCGATAAAACAGTCCGCCGCCGTCGGATCCTCCGGCCGCGAAAAGTTGCATCGCATGGTCGAACAGGTGCTTCATGGCTCGTGGATCCAATGGGTTTTTCGATAGTGTATCCCTAGCCCGGGTGGACCGCAAGCGGACGAGCAAGGTAGGGTGGGCACCGCCCACCACAGGGCTGTTTCTCGGTGGGCAGTGCCCACCCTACTCCCGCTCGCGCCCCCGACCCCACGTATTATATCAGTCCTTCCATGCCGCTTGTGCCCACTAGGCAAAGTGGACGGGCCGTGGGGGCCGGCGAAGATTCGCTGCGGGCCGCGTGCCGATCTAAAGAAGGGGAGACCACCGGCGTCGGCGAGCCCTCTTTTACGAAGCGGCGGGAGGTACGTGGAACCATGTTCAAACTCTTGTTTCGAACGGTCGTGTTCGGGGCGGCGATCGGGCTGCCCATGTTGTTCTGCTCGGCGCCCGATTTGTGGAACCGCGTCAAGAAGACAGCCGCCGAACTCATGCCGAGCGGCGCGGCGTCGAGCGAACCGGACCCGGCCGCCAACGTTCCGGCCGCCCCGGCTAAGCCGCGCATCCCCCAAATGCAGACGATCAACTTCGACGAGGTCTTTCGGTTCGACGTGACGACCGGCTGGGTCTTGTCGCGTTGGGCCCGCGTGTCGACCGGCATGTCCCAGCTTCAGTTGCAGGGCTACCGCGTGCCGCTGGTCACCGGCACGTCGCGCGACGATCTGGCCGGGGCGCTGACCTACTACTTCGGGCCGGAGCAGCGGGTCCGCAAGATCACGTTCAACGGCACCACCGGCGACGCCACCCGGCTGGTCCAGTTGGTGACGACCCGGTACGGCCTGCGGCGTCGTCCGGCGAACGACAGCGGACTGTTCGTCTACGAGGCGCCGACCAAGAAGGGCGACGTGCAGAGCGTGCTTCGCATCCGGCCCACCGGAGTGGTCAAGGCCGACGAGCCGCACCAGCGGTTCCACGTCGATCTATTGCTGGCGCCGCCCGAACAGGGATAGACGTCGGCTAGCTGATGATGTATCGGAACGGCCGGATCACTTTGTGCCCGAGGTACGCGCCGACGACGGCAAGGACCGTCGTGACGCCGATGACGCCCAGGAAGAGGATGGTGCTCATCGCGTGCTCGGGCGGAAAGGCGATAAACCAAATGATGGGTGTCAAAAAAACGCCCACGCCCACGCCGATTCCCTGGGGCACCCAGTTGATCGACCACGCGCCGGCCACCGCGCCGCCCGCCAGTGCGCCCACGACGTAGCAAATCGCGGCCAGCATCAGGTAAATGACGACGGCTTCCTCGGGTTCACTCGCCCCGCCGCTGAAAAGAAACAGACCGGTGAGCACACTGGTCACGGTCCGCGAAATCAGAAAGTACGCGCCGATGCCCGCCCCGATCTGCGCCGATCTCATGCTCCACGGGAGTTCCATCTCCTCGTAGACCGCGAGCCGCTCGCTCCACGGTTCCACGCCGGCCGGCAAGCTGGGTTCCGTTTCAAACCCCGGCGGGGCAAACATGGTGAATCGCAGCGGGTTGCCGCAATTCGGGCACTCGTTCAAGTGGTTCTCGCGGTCGAAGAAATCGCAGTGTTCGCACTTCTTGGGCATGATGCGGCCCCCAAGGAATAACGACGCCGACGCCCCGCGCGGCTCTTCGCAACTCTAGCTTCCGCTTCGGGCGTCAGGGGCGTTCAGCGACGGGAAGGCACGCGAGATCCGCGCGAATGAGAAGAAAAAACGGAATAAGAGGAAAAATCGAGCAGGCCGACACCGCGTCAACGCGGCAACGAACGAGGGTTTGTGCCCAACTCCTTTTTAGCCGTCGCTCGACGCCGCGGGCGGTTCGTACTCGAACTCGCGCCAGACCATCGGCCGCCGCCGGGTCGGTTCGATCCGCAGCATGACCTCGCCGTTTTGAAAGACGCGGACCGTGCCGCTCGACTGGCTGACCGTCACCGCGACGGCCTTCGTGGCCCGAGTAATGGCTGCGGCCGCCCAGTGGCGCGCGCCGAGGCCCTTGGAGAGCGTCAGATTCGTGGCCGGGGCGTCGATCAGCCGGCAGGTGGCCTCCACCGTGTTGTCGGCCGCCACGATGATGGCCCCGTCCAACTGGGCGATCTCCTTGATGCCCTCGCGCACGCGGGGATCGTCCAAGTTGCGTTCCTGGCGTTTGTAGCCGCGGACGGGATCGAATCCGGCCGCGCGGCACTTGGTCAGCACGCTTCGCGAGTCGCCCACGACGAACATGGTTCCGATCGAGTGGCCCTCGCGCCCGTCGCGGCCGATCTCGACCGCCAGATCGACGACGATCTTCAACGTGTCCAAGGGGACGCACGTTTCCAGCTTGCGAAGGTCCTGGCCGGTCAGCCGGTCGAGGTGGTCGCCCAGGTTGATGAGGCTTATCGAGTCGATCACGTCGGCCTCGAACCCGCTGTAAAGGGCCACGACCCGGGAACCGGGCGAAAGCAGGTCGTCGGCCACCGCCTCGAGCAGGGCCTGGGTGAGCTGCTCGGACACCGGGCTGTCCGGCATGTCCAGCAAGATGGTTTTCATGCCCGTCTCGCCGGCGCCTTCGAGGTGCTCGGCCCGCACCGCCGCGACGAGAAACGGAGGGGAATCCAGCAGTTTTTGGTCGGCCCACAGTTTTTGAAACTTCGGCCAGTCGGCTGGCCCGTCGACCAACAACAGAAGGGCATCAGCCTCGACCGCCGCGCCCACGTGGGCGGCGCTGCCAAGCAGGGTCTTGAATTGGTCGGTCAGACGCAAGGGCTGCATGACGGGGCACCACTAAATCTGCATACGCAGCCATACCTTGGAAGCATGGTTGATGGAAAAAAGGGGACAGGCACCGTCGCAATGGGGAGCGACTGGGTTGCGTTTGTTGAGGCGACGGAGCCAGTCCCCTTTTTCCGTGCAAAGACGGCCAGGAAGGCCAACGACAGCCTAATCCTAAGGGTTTCTTCGGCCCGAGGCAACCGCAAACTTTGACCGATCAGAATATCTCGCGCACTCGTTCGGCGACGGAGGTGGGCTTCGCCGGGGTTGGCGTCTCGCCCTTGACGTATTGGCGCCACTGGTTGACGTCGTTGTCAAAACTCTTGCCCGTCACCTTTTGCAACGCAAGAACGGCCCGATATTGCAGGGCCGGATCGCCGTCGTCCAGGGCCACGCCCAGCTTGGCAACGGCCTTTTCGTCGCCCGTTTCGCCCAGTGCCCGAGCGGCGGCCAGTCGAACATCGACGTTCGTGTCGCTGGCCACCCGGTTGCCGAGCAGCTCGACGGCCTCGGGCCCTCCGCGCCGGCCCCAGGCCTGGCAGGCGGCGATCCGGACGTCGAGCGAACTGTCTTCCATCGCCTCGCCCAATGCGGCGGTCGCGTCGTTGCCGCTGAACCCGGCCAGGGTGCGGACCATTTGGGCGCGGATCAACGGGTCGTCCTCGGCGCGGAACTCTTCGGCAATCTTGTGGGCCGTCCGCTGCTGCTCGTCGGCCGGCATCGAGGAGGCCCGCTTGGCCGTTTCCTGAAGGTCGACCATCCGCTGATAGGGCGCTTTGATCCCCACGCGCTCGGCCGAGGTCGGCTCGGGCTTTTTGGACCAGGGGGGCGTCATCCAGGCCGCGTTCTTGCCGCCGAACCCGCTGCATCCACTAAGGACAAGCAAGCCCAGGGCCGAAACGGCGATCCAACAGGAGACGCACGCCGTCCCGGACGACCATCGGTTCGAGTCGAGATTTGTCATAGTCAGTTCCCGCCTGGCCCACGCTGGGGCATACCCCCCCGATGTAAAGAGGGCGAACTATAGCAAAGTCCGGCCGATCGTGCCAATAGGATTCTGACGGCCGTTCCATACGTAAATCGGACGAACCGGGTTCGCTACACGTAGGGTGGGCTGTGCCCACCCTACAATCAGCAGTCAGAAAAAGAAATTAGTGAAGATCAGCGAAGATTAGTGTTCCAATCCACCGTCATGGGTGGTGTGTTGCTGGGGATAAGGCCACGGAGACGGATTTGCCTCTTCCTTCGGACGTGGGGTTCGCTATGATGCTTCTTGCTGCCGAGGTTTTGCCCAATTTCCTTTCGCTCCCCACGAATGTATGGTTGGACAGCGGGAGCGGATCGTCGGTCCCGTTTCACCTCACCCCTGTGGGAGCAGTCTCATGCCGGAACCACGAGAACACGCCGAGAACCGCAACTGGATCGAGCGAATCTTGCGCCATGTGCCCGGTTTCCGCGGGTATCTGGAAAAGGAATATCGTCGAGACAGTGACGAGTTGCAGCGCCAGTGGCTGGCCGATCGGCTTCAACGGGCCAAACGGGCCATCGACGACGCGGCCCGGCCGTTGGTCGACGCCGGCCAGATTGATCTCTTGCCCCAGGTCGATCGCCTTCGGGGTCGGTTGGACAAATTCATCTGGCGGCTGCGCAGCGCCATGCAAGGCTACTCGGGCTTTTTCGATCTGGTTCGAGTCGATGAGGCCGTGCTGGACCGCGTCTATGAACTCGACGTGGCCGTGATGGATGAGGTTCAGACCCTGGCCGAAGCGATCGAACATCTGCCCGCCCGGGCCGATTCGCTCGACGCGGCCCTGCCCGAGCTGCTCAACCAGATCGACAACGTCGAGTCGCAATGGTCGGCGCGGATTGATATCCTCAAAGGATTGGAGTGAAGGAGACCGAAACATGGTTATTTATCGATATGCGATTGCCGTCGCCCTCGCGGCGAGTCTTGCCGGTTGCGGCGGCAAGGAAGAAGGAAGCGTCGCCAAACAGGCTGGCAAGGCGGTGGGCGAGGCCGCGATGGATTTCGGCAGCGGCGTGAAGTCGGCCGTCGATACGAAACTGACCGTGCCTGTCGAGCTTTCCGAAGATATGAGCAAAAAGGGCCTGTCGAAAACCGTGGCGAAGTCGCTCAGCGGGACCAGTTCGTCGAATAAGGGAATCTCGGTTTATCTTCTTTCCTTGGAGCGGTACGACGGCAATCTGCTGGCCAAGGCGATTGACGACAAGGACCAGGAGATCGGCCGCGCCACCATCGACGTGGTTTTCGAACCCCATGACGCGAAGTACGTCACGTTCATTTTCCCAAAAGAAATGGACACCGCCCTGGCCGCCAAATACGTCCTCGACGTCCAGGAACGTCCGCCGGCGCCGCCGTCCAACTCTTCTAATCCCCAATCCCCAATCCCCAATCCCTAGTATCAGCCATGCGAATGGAAGTCATCCAATTCTTCGACGACTCCGGTCTGTCGATCGTCCAGCGGATTCCCGAGACCGGTTCGGCCGACATCAAGCTCGGCGCGCAGTTGATCGTCCAGGAAAATCAAGAGGCGATCTTTTTCCGCGACGGCAAGGCGCTCGACACGTTCGCGGCCGGCCGCCACACGCTGACCACGGCCAACGTGCCGTTGATCACGCGAATCCTGACGATCCCCTGGGAAAAATCGCCTTTCCAGTGCCAGGTCTACTTCATTGGCAAGCAAACGTTCATCGACCAGAAATGGGGCACGCGCCAGCCGATCACGTTCCGCGACGCCGATTTCGGCATGGTCCGGCTCCGCAGCTTCGGCAAGTATTCGTTCCGCGTGGTCGATGGCCCGTTGCTGGTCAACACGCTGGTCGGCACGCAGGGCAAGTACACGACCGACGAGGTGGCGTCGTTCCTCAAGGATCTCGTCGTCGCGCGGTTGACCGATCTGTTGGGCACGCTCGGCAAGAGCCTGCTCGACCTGCCGGCCAAGTACGACGAGATCGCCGCCGCCACGCGAGTGAAAGTGGCCGAGGAGTTCGCCAAGTATGGGCTGGAGTTGGTCGATTTCTTCATCAACGCAATGACCCCGCCCGAGGAAGTCCAAAAGGCGATCGACGCCCGAAGCGCGATGGGCGCGGTGGGCGATCTGAACGCCTTCATGAAATTCCAGGCGGCCAACAGCATGGCCAAACTGGCCGAACAGGGCGGGGGCGGCGGCGCGGCGGGTGGCGCCATGGGCATGGGCCTCGGCGCCGGATTCGGAATGATGATGCCCGGCATGATCCAACAGACCATGCAGCAGGGCGGCGCGGCCGGACAGGCGACCGCGCAACCGGCTCGCGCGGCCGGCGCTGGCGTTGGCGCCGCGGTGGCCGGTCTCAGTTTCGACGACCTGATGGGCGTCGTGACCGATCCGAAGGCCGTGGTGCGCGCGGTGGTCCAGGCGGCCGGCTATACGCTCGACGAATCGACCGACGCGTGGAAAGCGACCGTGCCGATCGGCGAGTTGCGCAAGCAAGCGGTCACGGTCGAATTCGGCCAAAAAGACCCCTCCGGCCACGCGGTCGTCAAATACTGGTCGGTTTGCGGCCCGGCCGTCGCCGACAACGCCATGGCCCTGCTGCGTCACAACGACGAACTACTCCACGGCGCGTTCGCGGTCCGTCAGGCCGGCGGCGTCGACGTGGTCGTGCTCCAGGCCAACCAACTAGCCGATACGCTCGACGCCATGAGCGTCAGTCGTCTGTTGTCGGCCATCGCTTGGCAGGCCGATCAGGTCGAGCAAAAACTCGTGGGCGAGGACAAAAATTGACCTTTGTATTCATCACGCTCCGCGTGATGCCCGTTTCGCCCCGAGTCAGCCGCCGCGCCCGCGCGGCGCGAAGGTGAAATGCACATAAATACATCGAGCAGGCTCGATGGCTAACCATGATTTCCCGACCTCACGCGGAGCGTGAGGAATACGACGCCCAAGGTCCAGACCACGTGAATCGGCCGAGAGCCTATCTGTTGCCATCGATCCTCTGGCTGGCTGCGGTCGCCGTCGCGCCGGCGATGGATCGGGTCGTCTTCGACCATCACGGCACGCGTCGCGACGTCGAAGGCCGCGTCGTGGTCGAGGCGTCCGACGGCGGCCTGGTGTTGCAGGGACGCGACGGCGCGATCTGGCGAATTCCGCCCGACGAGCAAATCTCGCGCGACGCCGACGATCGCCCGTTCACGCCCATGACGCGCGAAGATCTGGCCGCCGAGCTCCTCGGCGAGTTGCCGCCCGGCTTCCAGACGCACAAAACGGCCCATTACGTGATCGTCCACAACACGTCGCGGGCCTATGCCCGATGGTGCGGCGCGCTGTTCGAGCGGCTTTACACGGGCTTTTCGAACTACTGGCAGCGCCGCGGGTTCAAGTTGGCCGAGCCGGAATTTCCGATGGCGGCCGTCGTGTTCGGCGATCGGCCTTCGTACCTGCAACAAGCTCGTCGCGAGCTCGGCCCGGCCGCCGCGTCGGTCATCGGCTACTACCACCTCGATACGAATCGGATGACGATGTACGACCTGACGGGCGTTTCGTC
>DATECS010000221.1:0-6624 GCA_035286785.1 Thermoguttaceae bacterium
AACAAGGCATCGATCTGCGCAAGGACACAATGGCCCTCCAGCGGCTCGAGGAAGCCTGCGAGAAGGCCAAGCGTGAACTCAGTTCCTCCCAGCAGACCGACATCAATCTCCCCTTCATCACGGCCGACGCCAACGGCCCCAAACACCTCCAGATCACCATCACCCGGGCGAAATTCGAGCAACTCGTCGATCGCCTCATCGAACGTTGCCGCGGCCCAGTCAACACGGTCCTCGAAGAGGCCAAGCGTAAAAACTCGAATTTCAAGCTCGACGACGTCGACGAAGTGGTCCTGGTCGGCGGCTCGACCCGCATCCCCAAGGTCCAGGAACTCGTCCGCACGATGTTCGGTAAGGAACCCAACAAGAGCGTCAACCCCGACGAAGTGGTCGCCGTCGGCGCGGCCATCCAGGGCGGCGTGTTGACGGGCCAGGTCCAAGACATGGTATTGGTCGACGTGACGCCCCTGTCGCTGGGCATCGAGACCCTCGGCGGCATCATGACCAAACTGGTCGAACGCAACACGAACATCCCCGTCGAGCGCAAACAAGTCTTCAGCACGGCCGACGACAACCAGACGGCCGTCACCATCAAGGTCTTTCAGGGCGAACGCGAAATGGCCTCCGACAACCGGCTGTTGGGCCAGTTCAACCTTGAAGGTCTTCCACCCGCCCCGCGCGGCGTCCCCCAGATCGAAGTCCGCTTCGACATCGACGCCAACGGCATCCTCAACGTCTTTGCCAAGGACCTCGGCACCGGCAAGGAGCAGAACGTGCGGATCGAACAGTCCGCCGGACTGTCCGAGGACGAAATCGGCAAGATGAAAAAGGACGCCGAGGCCCACGCCGGCGAGGACAAGAAGAAGCGTCAACTGGCCGAACTCCGCAACCAGGCCGATTCGATGTGCTTCCAATTGGAAAAACTGCTCAAGGAGCACGACGCCAAGCTCCGCGACGCCGACAAAGAGGCCGTCAGCAAGGCGATGGAGCGGACCCGGGAAGCCGCCAAGAGCGACGACGTCGACCGCATCAAGTCGGCCCTGAGCGAATTGGAACAGGCCTCCCACGCCCTGAGCAAAACGCTCTACGCGGGCACAACGCCCGGCGCACAGCCGGGCGCGGGCCCCGAAAGTGCGACCGCAAGCAGCGGTCCCTCCGCCGACGCGCCGAACGACGGCGCCGACGGCGACACCATCGACGCGGAATTTGAAGTCAAAAAAGACTAACAGGTAGGGTGCGTCGTTACGCACCATGATATACGGGATGACATGGTGCGTCTCGACGCACCCTACAATTCTTCGCGTTCTTTGCGTCCTTTGCGGTAGATAAAATATCGGTGTTTATCTGTGTCCATCTGTGGTTCTCCCAAAAACTCCGTGTCTCCGTGGTGAAAATGCGTCGCCCGTCGACAGGAGGTTTTTCCCTATGAACTTCCCATTCGAAAAACTAACCGTCAAAGCCCAAGAAGCCGTCGGCCGCGCCCAATCCCTAGCCTCCGACCAGGGCAACCCCGAGATCGACGCCCTCCACCTCCTGGCCGCCCTCTTGTCCGAGAAAGACGGCATCGTCGGCCCGGTACTTGCCAAGATCGGCGCGGACGGCGCCCAATTGTCGCGGATCGTCCAGGCCGAGTTGAGCCATCTCCCCAAGGTCTCCGGCGGCTCGCAGCCGCAGGCGAACCGCTCGCTGGGGCTGGTGCTCGAAGCGGCCCTGGCCGTCGCCCGCGAAATGAAGGACGAGTTTGTTTCGACCGAGCACCTGTTGCTGTCGCTGGCCAAGACCGACTCGAAGGCCAGGAACGTCCTCAAGCTCAACGCCATCAACGAAAACGACATCCTCAAGGCCCTCCAGTCCATCCGCGGCAGCGCCCGCGTGACCGACCAGAACCCCGAGGAAAAATTCCAGGCCCTCCAGCGCTACGGCATCGACCTGGTCGATCGGGCCCGTCAGGGGAAGCTCGACCCCGTGATCGGCCGCGACCAGGAAATCCGCCGCGTCATCCAGGTGCTTTCCCGTCGCACGAAGAACAATCCGGTGCTGATCGGCGAGCCGGGCGTCGGCAAGACGGCCATCGCCGAAGGACTCGCCCTGCGCATCGTCGACGGCGACGTGCCCGAGAGCCTCAAGAATCGCCGCGTGGTGGCGTTGGACATGGGCGCACTGGTCGCGGGCACGAAATTCCGCGGCGAGTTCGAGGAGCGGCTCAAGGCGGTGCTCCGCGAGGTGGAGGACGCCGCCGGCAGCGTGATCCTCTTCATCGACGAGCTGCACACCGTGGTCGGCGCCGGTCGGGCCGAAGGAGGCAGCGACGCGGCCAACCTGCTCAAGCCGGCCCTGGCCCGGGGCGACCTCCGCTGCATCGGCGCGACGACCCTCGACGAATACCGCCAGTACATCGAAAAAGACGCGGCCCTCGAACGCCGTTTCCAGCCCGTCTACATCGGCGAGCCGTCGGTCGAGGACACGATCGCCATCCTCCGCGGTCTCAAACCCCGCTACGAAGCGCACCACAAGGGCATCAAGATCAAGGACTCGGCCCTCGTGGCCGCGGCCCAACTCTCGCACCGTTACATCGCCGACCGCTTTTTGCCGGACAAGGCCATCGACCTGATGGACGAGGCCACCAGCCGCCTGGCGATGGAACTTGAAAGCGTGCCGACCGAAATCGACCAGGTCCAACGCCACCTGGTCCAACTTGAACTGGCCGCCCGTCAACTGGCCGACGAAAAAGAGGAACACGCCCGCCAGCGTCTGGCCGACATCGAAAAAGAGATGCACCACGAAAAACGCAAGCTGGCCAGTCTCCGCGAGCAATGGGAGGCCGAAAAAGCGGGACTGGGCGACGTCCACCAAATCCGCAGCCGCCTGGCCCAGGTCGAACTCGAATACAACCACCTGGCCACGGCGATCAAGGAGAAACAATCCTCGGCCGTGCCGGTGGGCGAGCAGGAGTACCAGAAACTCTACGAACTCGACCAGCAGAAACGCCGGCTGGCCGATCAGTTGGACAAGGCCGAATCGTCGTCGAAACCCGACAAGACTCACGGCCGCCGCCTGCTGCGTCAGGAAGTGGGGCCCGAGGAAATCGCCGAAGTCGTTAGCGCGTGGACGGGCATTCCCGTCACGCGCATGATGGAAACCGAACGGGCGAAGCTCCTGGTGATGGAAGACCGCCTCCACCAGCGGCTCATTGGCCAGGACGAAGCGGTCGAGGCCGTCTCGAACGCGGTGCGCCGCAGCCGTAGCGGCCTGCAAGACCCCAACCGACCGATCGGCTCGTTCCTGTTCCTGGGGCCCACGGGGGTCGGCAAGACGGAACTGTGCAAAGCGCTGGCCGAAGTGATGTTCGACGACGAGCACGCCATTGTTCGGCTGGACATGAGCGAATTCATGGAGCGCCACACCGTCAGCCGGCTCATCGGCGCTCCGCCGGGCTACGTCGGCTACGAGGAAGGCGGGCGGCTGACCGAAGCCGTTCGCCGGCGTCCCTATTGCGTCGTGCTGTTGGACGAAATTGAAAAGGCCCATCAGGACGTCTTCAACATTCTGTTGCAGGTGCTCGACGACGGCCGCCTGTCCGATAACCAGGGCCACACCGTCGATTTCACCAACACGATCATCGTGATGACGTCGAACATCGGCAGTCAGCTCATTCAGGAAATCAACCGCGAGGGCGGCACCGAAGAGGACATGCGTCAGGGAGTCGAAGAAGCCCTCCACGCCCGGTTCCTACCCGAGTTTTTGAACCGCATCGACGAAACGATCATCTTCCACCCGTTGGATGCGAAGCAGATCCACAAGATCGTCGGCCTGCAAATCAAGCGACTGCAAAAACAGCTTGCCGAACAGCACATCACGCTCGACGTGACGGACGCCGCGATCGATGAAATCGCCCGGCGGGGTTACGACCCGACGTTCGGCGCTCGCCCGTTGAAGCGGGTCATCCAGCAGCAGATCCAAAACCCGCTGGCCGTCGAAATGCTCAAGCACGGCCTGGGCGAGGGAAGCGTGGTGCGAGTGGACTTCGATTCCGGCGAATTCACCTTCGAGCGAGTTGAAGGCCCGCTGGTCGAATCCGCCGTGTCCTGAGAAGACCGAAGCCGAAGAAAAACGAGCCGCGACCGTAAGGGAGCGGTTGTAGCCGGGTGCCTCGCGGCTACTTGCGCCGCCAAGCCAACCAGGCAAACGCTCCAGCCGCCAACAACGCCAAACCCGACGGCTCGGGCACGACCGCTTCGAACTCCAGCCGCTTCTTGGCGATGAAGGCGTAGGTGCTCGCTTCGCTGATGGCCAACAGCTTGTTGTCCAGCACCAGCATGACCTGCTCGACGGGCCCGCTCGCCGCCGCGGCAACGTTCAAGAAAACCCGGCCGTACCAATCCTGTCCCGTTCCCGGGTTGGCGACCACGTTGTAGTTGCCGTTCTGATTAAACGGCCCGCCCGAATTCTGGCTGAAGGCCATGTGTACCGAGGGCAGTGTGAGCCACGATCCGTTGACCTTCACGTACGGATCGAACACCGCCTTGACGTCAACCTGGGTCATGGCCGTGCCGCCGCCCGCCGAAAAGAGGTCAAAGTCGCCCTTCTCGGAGATGATGACCGAATGGATCGACTGGCCCGGCTTCGCGCTGATCGTTACGACGAACGTGCCGTCCAACGCGTCGATCAGCGGACTCCCGCCCAGGGAACTCGCCCGAAAATCGTAAGGAATGAGCGTCAGCCCATTGTCGGACGCAATCTGAGTCCCGAACCAAGGCGATGGCGACTCCACCAGATCGTCGTCAAAGTTGAACACCACGGCGCTTGCCGCGGTGGTATAGCTAACCACGTCGCCCCTCGCCGGAGCGGCGCTGCCGATAAAAGACAAGCAGACGATCACGCCCACCCAAAGCGGCCCCCGCGATGCCTCGATTCTCATGGCTCTCTCCCTCTGCACGCCTCGAACTCGGTGAGCGCGTCTTCCGCGCCGAAAACTCAAGCCGTCCCGGCCTGCGATATCCGGCACAACCGTCGTAAAATTTCGCACTCAGAGGCTGTCCCCGTTTTCGGATGGCCTCTCATAAACCCTTGCCCAGACCTTCATGATATCCGCAACTGTAAAAGTCGCAAGCGGATTGCTCGGAAGGGCGGATAATTCCCCACCCAATGGGGGAAGTGAAGGCGACGAGCCCTCAAGAGAGTGTACTGCCCGCTTCACTCATTACGGAATCGCACGACCGCAATCGCCCGAGGATGCCCCTCCGTCGGCCGGCGGCGTCTTATCGCTTGACCAATCCCCATGCCTCGATAATCTGCTTCCCACCGGGCGTCAGATTCCGGATCTTGTCGGCAATTACGGTCTTTTCCGAAACGGTCGCCTTCGCGAGTTTCTTGGACAACAGCCCAAGCTTCTTGCGACGATGGCGGCGGCGTTTGATTTCCTTCTTGCGTTCACTAATAGACACGAGCAGACTCCTGAACCGTCCACTGAAACGACCCATTGAATGCGAATCATATTTTGTATCAAACCGCCCACATACCGTCAATGCCCGTGGTCGTACACCCCCACGTAATAACCGTTGACAAGATAATAAGCCGCCCGCGAAAGCCAAAATATAAGCCATAATAGCCGTCCGCGAGGCCATAACAGTTATCGGCGAAAGACATAATAGCCCGTCTCCGAAAGCCATAATAGCCGTCGGCGAGAGCCCACGGACCACTCTCCTCCAAGAATCCCACCCCGCCTCCCCCGCGAACCTTCCCAGCCCCAGCCCACCCCATTACACTGAGAGCCTATCCGAAAACGGGGACTGGCTCCCGCATAGGGTGGATGAAGTGTGCAATAGCAGCCGGTCGATATAGGGCGTCTGTCCCCGTTTTCGGATAGCCTCTGAAGCTACGCTTGAACCAGAAATGAATCGCAATCCAACCTTGCCCCAAACGTGGTATATCGCCGGATGGGTGGCCGAGTGGTCTAAGGCGGCAGTCTTGAAAACTGCTGTACGCATCGCGTACCGGGGGTTCGAATCCCTCCCCATCCGTTAAGTTCTTTCGAAGAAACGACTTGCGTATCGCGTGGAATCGCAGAAACGGCGCACTTCAAGGGAGTTGCGCTCCGGGCGGTTTTCCTGCTCCGGAACACCGGCGTAGCGAGGGTTCAAAAATATGCCACCTCCTTTTCTACCAACGACTTACGCGTTTTACCCACATGAAGAGGTTTTTGCATCCCTTCTGCTCCTTTTGGCCCCGGGCCACCGAGAAAGAACTCGTCCAAATGGTCGAGTACCTCAGGACCGAGAACCGGATTCTCCGCAACAAGCTTCCCAGACGGATCGAAGTTACCCCGGCGGAACGGGCCAAGCTGCTGAAACTCGGCGCGCGGCTCGGTTCGAGGCTCAAGGACGTGATCACCATCGTTCACCCGCGGACGTTCGCCCGATGGCTGAGGGAAAAGCGGTCCGGCGTCAGGCGTCGCAGGCGCGGCCGACCACGGAAGCCGGAGGAGATCCGTCAACTCATCGTCGCGATGGCCAGGGAGACCGGCTGGGGCTACCGGCGAATCCTGGGCGAGTTGAAGAAGCTCCACCTCCACAACGTCTCTCGGGCCACGATCCGGAGGATCTTGCAGGAACATGGTTTCGATCCCGG
>DATECS010000222.1:0-32572 GCA_035286785.1 Thermoguttaceae bacterium
ATCTGGGCGCGCTGGACGACGGCATCTGCCACCCGACAATCAACCTCGACTCGCTCGATCCTGAGTGCGAATTGCCTGGTCTGGTGGCCAACCAGCCCCAAAAGATGGGCAACATCACCTACATATTAAACAATTCCTTCGGAATGCTGGGCATCAACTCCGTCGTAATTGTTGGTAAAATCTAATGTAGGGTGCGTCTCGACGCACCAACAACGTAGGGTGGGCACCGCCCACCAAAACAACAATACCTTTGTGAAACGCGCGAACGCCAAGACGTCGCAACGCATAGAACGGGAGTGTGACACCATGACGGTCCCCGAGATCAAAGAGGCAATCCTCTCCATCCTCTCCGACATCGCCCCGGACGAAGACCTCAGCCAACTGAAGGAAGACGTCCCGCTGCGCGATCAACTCGAACTCGACAGCATGGACTTCCTCGACATCGTCATGGAACTCCGCAAACGCTATCGCCTCCAAATCCCCGAGCAAGACTACCCCGTCCTCTCAAGCATGAAAAGCACCGTCGATTACCTCGCCCCATTGATGAAGGACATGTAGTCCCCCAAATCCCTAAATCCCCCGTCCCCCACCCCTCGCCCCCTTGTACGATACCATCATCATCGGCGCCGGCATGTCGGGCCTGGCCGCCGGCATTCGATTGGCCCATTTCGACCGCCGCGTGTGCATTCTCGAAAAGCACTCGACGATCGGCGGGATGAACTCGTTCTATCGTCAGCGAGGACGAACCTACGACGTCGGCCTTCATGCCGTGACCAACTACGCGCCGCGAGGCAGCCGCAACGGCCCCTTGGCCCGCCTGCTCCGCCAGTTGCGGCTCCGCTGGGACGAATTCGCGCTGGCCCCCCAGGTCGGCTCGATCATCGCCTTTCCCGACGTGCGGCTGCGGTTCACCAATGACCTGGGCGTCCTGGAATCCGAAATCGCGGCCCATTTTCCCGCCGAAAAAGACAACTTCCGCCGCCTGGTGGGCTCGATCGGCGACTACGACGAACTGAATCTCGACGCCCCCGCCCCTTCGGCCCGCGCCGAAGTGGCCCGGTACATTCACGATCCGCTTTTGACCGATATGCTCTTCTGCCCGTTGCTCTACTACGGCGGATCGCGTGAGCACGACATGGATTTCGCCCAGTTCTGCATCCTGTTCCGTTCGATCTTCCTCGAAGGACTCGCCCGACCGCTGGCTGGCATTCGCCTCATCCTCCAAAAGCTCGTCAAACGGTTTAAATCCCTCGGCGGCGAGTTGCGTCTCCGCGCCGGCGTACAGTCGATCGCCGTGAATCACGGCCGGGCCGAAAAGGTCGTGCTCGAAGACGGTACGGAACTCACCGCGCGGCGGATTCTTTCCTCGGCCGGCTGGCACGAGACGATGGAACTGTGCGACCATGCTCCGGGTGAGCCCATGACCGGCGGCCTGTCGTTCGTCGAGTCGATCTCGGTGCTTGACGCCGAGCCGCGCCGCCTGGGCCACGATCGCACAATGGTCTTCTTCAATGATTCCGACCGCTTCCACTACAAAACGCCCGAGGGCCTCGTCGATCTGCGAAGCGGCGTGATCTGCTCGCCCAACAATTTCGTCTACGACGCGCCCTTGGCCGATGGCATGATGCGGATCACCGCGCTGGCCAACTACGACCGCTGGGCCGAGCTGGACGAGTCGGCCTATCGGCTGGCCAAGCTCCGCTGCTACGACCAGTTGGTCGCCGCCGCCGTGCGCCACGTGCCCGATTTCCGCGGCGCCGTGATCGACACCGATGTCTTCACGCCCAAGACGATCCACCGCTTCACCGGCCGCCAGCGCGGGGCTGTCTACGGCGCCCCGCGAAAACGCCCCGACGGACGCACACACCTCGACAACCTGTTCATCTGCGGCACCGACCAGGGCTTGGTCGGCATCATCGGCACGCTATTAAGCGGAATCGCCATCACCAACCGCTACCTCCTCGAATAATCGTATTCCTCACGCTCCGCGTGAGGTCGCTTATTGCATAATACACATGATACGCCAATGACCTCACGCGGAGCGTGAGAAATACAAGCGATGCCCAAGGACTTCCTCAAAGACGCCCGCGACGAATACGACGTCGTCGTGATTGGCGCCGGGTTGGCCGGCATGACCGTGGCCAACACGCTGGCCCGCGCCGGCCGCCGCGTGCTGCTTCTCGAACAGCACTTCAAACTCGGCGGTCTGGCCACGTGGTTTCGCCGGCCCGGCGGACACGTCTTCGACATCTCGTTGCACGGCTTTCCCGCCGGCATGGTCAAAAGCTGCCGCCGCTACTGGACCCGCGAAATCGCCGACTCGATTGTCCAACTTAAGAACATCCGGTTCGACAATCCGATGTTCTCCCTCTCGACCACGTTCGACCGCGACGACTTCACCCGGTTGTTGACCGGCCGTTTTGGCATCGCGCCGGAAGTAGTGGGGCAGTTTTTCGACACGGCCCGCGAGATGAACTTCTACGACGATCAGGCCACCACGACCCGCGCCCTGTTCGACCGTTTTTTTCCCGGCCGCGAGGATGTGATTCGCCTCCTGATGGAGCCGATCACCTATGCCAACGGCTCGACCCTCGAAGACCCCGCGCTGACCTACGGCATCGTCTTCTCGAACTTCATGTCCAAGGGCGTCTTCACGTTCCAAGGCGGCACCGACCGGCTCGTCACCGCCATGCGCGACGAAATGCTTCGCAACAGCGTCGATATTTGCGTCCGCGCCGACGTCCAAAAAATCCACGTCCCCAACCGCCGCGTCGAGGGCGTCACCGTCAACGGCCGAACCATCAAAACCCGGGCCGTCGTCTCGAACGCCAACCTCAAGGCGACTATCCTCGACCTGATCGGCCCGGAGCATTTCGACCGCGACTTCGTCGAATCGGCCGAAGCCGTCCGGCTGAACAACTCCAGCACCCAGGTCTACATGGCCCTGAAGCCCAGCGAGATGATCGACGAAAGCCGCTGCGGCGACCTGCTTTTCAGTTCGACCGCGCCTGCGTTTCGCACGGATCTCTTGCTCGACCGCAACGCGACCAGCCGCACCTACTCGTTCTATTACCCCAAGACGCGGCCCGAGCGCAACCGCTGCCTGATCGTGGCCAGCACCAACGCCCGCTGGGCCGATTGGGCCAATTTGCCCGAGGAGGAGTACGCCAGGGCCAAGAATGCCCTTGCCGAGTCCACCCTCGATGCGGTAGAAAAATACGTGCCCGAAATCCGCCGCAAGCTGGCCCACGTCGAGGTGGCCACCCCCGTCACGTTCCGTCGCTACACAAAACATCTCGAAGGAGCCAGTTTCGGCACGAAGTTCGAGGGCCTCACCGTCAGTCGCGGCCTGCCCGAGCAGGTCGCCGGCATGTACCACGCCGGCAGCGTCGGCATCATCATGTCCGGCTGGCTCGGCGCGGTCAACTACGGCGTCATCGTCGCCAACGACGTCGACGGCTTTTTAATGAAGAAGTAGACATGTACTCCTCACGCTCCGCGTGAGGTCCAAAATCATGCTTCCAGAGGGCCATCACGCGGAGCGTGATGAATACGGCCAAAACCCCATGACCCGCGAAGCCATCCTCCAAGCCATCCCCCATCGCGACCCGTTCCTCCTGGTCGACGAAATCGTCGAACAGACCGACTCGCGCATCGTCTGCCTCAAGACGTTCTCGGGCAAGGAAGATTTCTTCGCCGGCCATTATCCCGGCTATCCATTGGTGCCCGGCGTGTTGCTCTGCGAAGCGGCCATGCAGGCCGGCGCGATCCTCCTGTCGCGTCATCTGGCCGCCGAAGCCCCAGGCCGCGTTCCGGTCGCCACCCGCATGAACGACGTCCGTTTCAAACGCATGGTCCGTCCCGGCGAAACGATTCGCATGGAAGTCGAACTGGTCGAGCGCTTGGCCGACGCCTTTTTCCTCAAAGCAAAATCCACCGTCGCCGGCGCCACCGCCGTCCGCTTCGATTTCGCCTGCACCGCGGTAGTTCGTAGTTCGTAGTTCGTAGACAGAACGCTACGCGCGTCCTAATCCCTAATCCCTAATCCCTAATCCCTCCAATGGACTTCCTCCAACTCGAACACAAGTCGATCCTCATCTTCGGCGTCGCCAACCGCAAGAGCGTGGCCTACGCGATCTCCGAGGCCGTCCAACAAGCCGGCGCCGAATGCGTCTACGTGGTCCAATCCGAGCAGATTCGCAAATCGGCCGCCAAATTTCTTGGCGACGCCGAGATCCACGTCTGCGACGTCCGCCACGACGACCAGATCGCACGGCTCCGCGACACCCTGCTCGAAGCGAACCACGAGTTCCAGGGCATGGTCCATTCGATCGCCTTCGCCGACTACGCCGACGGCATGAAACCCTTCCACGAGACCGGCCGTGCCCAATTCCTCGAAGCGGTCGACGTCTCCTGCTACTCATTGATCGCCCTGAGCAACGCGATGAAGGACATTCTCTCGCCCAACGGCTCGGTCGTCACAATTTCAATATCAACCACGCGCATGGCCAGCGAAAACTACGGCTTCATGGCCCCGATCAAAGCCGCCTTGGATTCCTCGCTCGCCTTCCTGGCCAAATCGTTCAGTCGATTCTCCGAAATCCGCTTCAACGCCGTCGCGCCCGGCCTCTTGAAAACCTCCGCCTCGGCCGGCATCCCCGGCTACGTCGACGCCTATCTCTACGCCGAGCAGGTCATCCCGCGCAAAAAGGCACTGAAAACCGACGAAGTGGCCAACGTCGCCGCGTTCCTCCTGAGCCCCCGCTCGCGCGGCATCAACGCCCAAACCCTCGTCGTCGACGCCGGCATGTCGATCAACTACTTCGACAGCGACCTCATCCGCCGCGCCATGCGCCCGGAAGAAAAGAAGTAGGCAGCAGGCAGACAAACAGCAGGCAGAACCCCTTAATAGCCGCTGGCGGAAGCCTGCGGAACGATAAGAGCGACGAGCCACCGGCAAGGAATTGAACAGGATCGATCCGCTTCGATAGGGAGAGGTATCATGACAGAATCATGTGCAACGGTCACGAGCGCGCGAGTTGTCGATGGATATCGTGTCGAATTGACCTTCTCCGACGGCCTTCGTGGCGTTGTGGACCTTGCCCAACGAATTATCGGACGAGGCGGCATCTTCAATGCTCTCGAAGTCCCAGCGTTCTTTCGACAGGTGACGGTGAACAACGAATTGGGAACAATCACCTGGCCGAACGGCGCTGACTTTTGCCCTGATCTTCTCCACGCCTGGATCGCCGGCCAGCCTGTTTCAAATCCCGAATCGGAAACAGTCGTGTCGTGAAAGCCATGACGTAGCGGACACAGGCGGCGTGTGCGAACAAGACGCTTTCTCCAATCCCTAATCCCTAATCCCCAATCCCTCTCCCGCCTCCACTCCCACCATCACCACATTAATCCCCGACCCGATCCCCAGCATCGCCACCCGATCGCCCGGCCGGACAAAACCGTTCTCGATCCCCAACGCCGCCGTGACCGGCAGCGCGACCGAGCCCGTGTTGCCCAGCCATTCGAGCGTCGTGTAGTCGATTTCCGGCCGCAGCCCAAGGGCGTCCAACAATAGCTTGCGATGCGCCCGGCCCACCTGATGGCAGAATGTCTTGTCGATGTCGGAAGGCGTCCAACCCAGATGCCGGCAGAACCGCTCGAACGTGGTTGTCGCCGCCGCCACGCCCTGCTTCATTAGCATCTCCGAGTCGGTGTCCATCAGCAGCCCGCCGTCGTCGCCGGCCGCGCCCTGTCCGCCGCGGCACAACTCGCAATGCTCCGTCGCCGCCGCCGCCACGCCGCCCAACAGCCGATGCCCCCCGCGGCTCAGCTCGCGATGCACCAAAAGAATCGCCGCGCTGGCCGAGCCGATTGTCAGCGAGGCGAACGCCGACTTAATGTCGTTCCGCGTGAGCGACTCGTCCGCGTTGAGCTTCGCGATCGTCGTTTCGACCAACGCCCGGCTGTCCTCCGTCCCAACGACCAGCCCGGCGCGAATCTGCCCCATCTCGATCATATTGGCCGCCTGGACCATGCCGTCCAACAAGCCCAGGCAAGCGTTCGACACATCATACAACAGGCACTCGCTCGGCAGCCCCAACACATGATGCACCCCGGCGGCCGTGGCCGGTTCAAGATAATCGCGGCAGACCGACCCGTGGATCAACGCCCCAATCTCGCCCCGATCCACACCCGACTCGCGAATCGCCCGTTCCCCCGTTCGGGCACTCATCTCCCCAGGCAAAACGCCGCGAGGCCAGAATCGCCGTTGGCGAATCCCGCTCATCATTTCCAGCCGCCCCTCGGGCAGCCGCAGCCGACGATAGAGTGGCGCGAGCCGCGTCTCGATCTCGTCCGACGTCACGATCTCGTCGGGCAGTCCCGCGTGAATCGTCTCGATGCAAACGTTTTCATATCGAAAGTGCATCGGCGAAGCTGTAGGGTGGGGCGATCGCGGCGAGCATTAAAGCAGACATTAAACACTCCTGGTCGGGCTCGCTGCGATCGCCCCACCAAGCCTGTCGTTTGAGAAACGACTAGTGATTGTCGGCCGGCGTCCCATTCGACCCTTCGAGCGTCATGATCTTTTCAACCCGTCGCTTGTGCCGCCCGCCTTCAAAATCCGTCTTCAGCCAGATTTCGACAAGCCGGTCCACGAGCCGCTCGCCCAAAATGTCGCCCGACAAACACAACACGTTCAAGTCATTGTGCCGGCGGCTCATTTCGGCCGTCAGGTAGTCGTGGCAAGGCGCCGCCCGAACGCCGGGAAACTTGTTCGCGGCGATCGACATGCCAAGGCCCGTCCCGCAGATAAGGATCCCGCGGTCCACTTCCTTCCGGCTGACCCGGCCCGCGACTTCGGCCGCAATGTCCGGGTAGTCGACGCTGCCCTCTTCCTCCGTTCCGACGTCGATGACCTCTTGGTCGAGACGGTGGAGAAGATTGACGACCTTGTGTCGCATGCTGACGCCGCGATGGTCGCTACCGACCGCAATCTTCATCGTTCGAATACTCCTTCAATACGGGGTGAATCCTTAAATTCTACGGAGGAGCCACCCCTTCTGCAACGAGCCCCACCATAATCCAAACCCATAAGGCCGACCAAACATCCGCCCTATATTCAATTTCCAAACACATTTGTACACCACCCGACCCCGCTGTTTCCCAAATCCCCCAATCCCCAATCCTTAAATCCCCAATCCTTAAATCCCCAATCCCTTCACCCCACACGCCTTCTGCGCCCGTGCCAGCACCTCCCCTGCCTTCTTCCTCGCCCGGGCCGCCCCGTCGCCCAGAATTTGGCGGACCTGCTCTGGACGGGCCTCAAGCTCCGCTCGCCGATGCCGTGCCGGGGCAAAGTGCTCGACCGCCACTTCGGCCAATTGCTTTTTCACCTCGCCGTAGCCAAACCCCCCGCGACGATACATGGCCGCCATCGCCTCCCGGGCCTCGTCCGACGCAAAAAGCGAATAAAGCTGGAACAGGTGATCGGTCTCGGGATCCTTCGGCTCCTCCATCGGACGCGAGTCGGTCTTGATCCGCATGATCTGCTTCTTCAACACCCCCGGCTCCTCGAACACGTCGAGCGTGTTCCCGTAACTCTTCGACATCTTCTCCCCGTCGGTGCCCGGCACCCGCGCCGAATGATCGAGAATCTTCGCCTTGGGCATGACGAACGTCTCGCCGAAAAGGTGGTTAAAACTGCCCGCCAGATCGCGGCACACTTCGATGTGCTGCACCTGATCCTCGCCCACCGGCACCAAGTCGGAATCATAAATGAGGATGTCGGCCGCCATGAGCACCGGATAATTGAACAACCCCGCGTCGGCCACCAACCCGCGAGCCTTCTTGTCCTTATAGGCGTGACACCGCTCCAGCAGCCCCATCGGCGTGCCCGTCATTAGCAGCCAACAAAGCTCCGAAACCTCGTGTACGTCCGACTGGACGAACAGCGTCGCCCGATCCGGATCGAGCCCCAGCGCCAACAGATCAATGGCCGCGTCGAGCGTATTCCGCCTCAACCGCTCGGGCTCGCGAACCGTCGTCAGCGCGTGCAAATTGGCGATGAAATAAAACGCCCCGTCAGGATCGCCTTGCAACTCGATATACTGCCGAATGGCCCCAAAATGGTTCCCCCAATGAAACCGCCCCGTCGGCTGAATCCCAGACAATACCCGCATGACATCTCCCAAATCCCTAAATCCCCATCGTCCCCACCACGTCGCTCACCCGCCGCGCCCCCGCCTCCGCCAGCGCCCCCGGCAGCGAGTCGAGCACCCGCATCGACACGGTCGGATCGTAGAAATTAGCCGTGCCAATCTGCACCGCCGTCGCCCCGGCCACGAAAAATTCCATCACGTCGTCCACCGTCCCGATGCCCCCGATGCCCACGATCGGCACCTTCACCGCCCGGGCAACCTGATACACAATCCGTAGCGCAATCGGTTTGATTGCCGGCCCGCTCAACCCGCCGAGCACATTGCCCAGCCGCGGCCGTCGCCGTCGCCAGTCAATGGCCATGCCCAGGCACGTGTTAATGAGCGAAACCCCGTCCGCTCCCGCTTCCGCCGCCGCCCGAGCGATCGCCACCACGTCCGTCACATTAGGCGTCAGTTTGGCCAGAATCGGCAGCGAACAGGCTTCCCGCACCCGACGCACCAGATCCTCGCACAATCGTGGATCCGTGCCCATATCCACTCCGCCCGTCACGTTGGGGCACGACACGTTCAGTTCCAGCGCCGTGACGCCGGCCAACCCGTCGAGCCGCCGGGCAAGCCGCACGTATTCCTCGGCCGTCCGGCCCGCGATGCTCACGATGATCGCCGTGCCCAACTCGGCCATGAACGGCAGTTGCCGCTCGACAAAGGCGTCGATCCCGTCGTTGTCCAGTCCGATCGAGTTGAGCATCCCCCCGGTCGTTTCCACGGTCCGCGGCGGCGGATTACCGATCCGAGGTTGCTCCGTGATCGTCTTGGGAAGGATGCCGCCCAGCCGCCCGAGGTTCACAAAACCGGCCATCTCACGCGCGTAGCCAAACGTACCCGAGGCAACCAGAATCGGGTTGTCCAATCGGAGCCGTCCCAATTGCACGTCAAGGCGGACGTCGTCGGCGTTCACAATAGGTTTGCTTGTTAGAACCAATAAGCGGATCAAGAGCCCATACCCATACCAACCCGAAGCGCCAGCGAGGGCAAACACGCAGGCCGTGTCATGACCCATCAGCCAGCACGTAGCACGTAGGCCGGGTCATGACCCGGCGATCAGGCTCTAAACCTTGAAGTCTAACCGACTTGTCGCCCACTAGCAACGGTCGGACAGCCAATGCCTCCGCATGAATCCCTGAAACGAAAAAACCGCTGCCGGCAAGTGCCGACAGCGGTCAATGGTCTTATCACGGCAACACGGCCGGGTCCGATCAGGCAACGTCGCTCGTGTGGCAATGGTCAGGCCACGCCGCACCGAAACGGCCCATCGGTCAAATAATCCCGCCGTGCGTGCGGTAGGGCGTCATGTGGCTCGGCTGGTCCAGGAACCAGATCCGCTCCCATTCATCCATGGCCGCTCGCAGGTCTTCGGACGTAAACAACATTTGTTGCGTGCGACGGGTCGGATCGCCCGAGTACGCGGGGATCACGCAGCCGACGCTCGAACAGACCAGCATGCTCAACGCAGCAGCCAAGAGCAGCTTGCGCATGGCTTAACTCCTCCCTGAACAACGTGTTGCATCGCGCGAGTCGCGCGGTGTTTTTCCTTGGGGCAAATCCGTTTCATGCCGTGCCACGGCTCCGGCGGACCACCCTGGTCCACCTTCGTAAATAGTCGCTTTCGACGGCCTTCCGGCCGTCAAGGGTACGCAGCGTTCTCCCCGGGCAAAAAGGCTGTTTGCCAAGGGGTAAAACGCGAACGACGCAACCAATGAGCTTCTAATGTGCGGGAAACCGCTTGTCCCGAGCGGGATCAGGATTCGAGAAGTCGGCAAACGGTAACAATTTCTGGTAGTTGCGCCGAGACCATTTGGGTCAAAATGTCCGGTGCATTGGCCGGGTTGGGTCGAGTCCGGCCGGCGGAGAGCGTCTCGTTTTGGTCGCTCAATCCACAGTCGTAAATCTTTGTCGTGCCGAGAGTTCAGTTCGCCGGAGGCGATGACTGCGCGGTCGCCGTGGCCCGAGCCCTTGCCGCCGCCTGACGCTCCAACTCCCGGACCTTTTTCTCCATCTCCTTGCCTGGCTTGAACGTTACGACGAATTTCTCGGGAACAAAAACATCGTCGCCCGTGCGGGGGTTGCGAGCCTTCCGGGGAGCGCGACGCTTGACTTCGAACACGCCGAAGTTTCGCAGTTCGATCCGTCGATCCTCGACCAGCGTTCGAACAATCGCGTCGAACGTCTTTTGGACGATCTCCTTCGTCTTGAGTTGGGTCAACCCAATCTCTTCCGAAATGGTCCGAACGATTTCTTTCTTGGTCACGACTCGAGTCTCCCTCGGAAAATGCGTCGTCCAGGCGGTCATAACCGCCACGAGCAAGGATACCCAGATATCGTTCCAAGTGTAGGTGGCGTAACGATTAGTGTCAAGATCAAACAGCTTCGCGGATGCCAAATGGCACTCGAACCCATCGCAATAAGGTGCAGTCGTAGGGCATCTCCCACGAAGTGGGTTAACCTCGATAAGTCCTTATTGTCAAAGAGCTTAGCCACCCAGAAACCCATAGGATCTTGCTTTCGAGAACCTAAGTCGTTGTTCGCCATCATCTTATGGCGAATCACGTCCCGCCGCGAAAATGCTCCGAGCGCAAGGTTACGGCGAGAGAACCGAGTGACTAGCCTCGTCTATCGGCCGGATAATCGGAAAACTCCAGCTATAACGCAAAATCAGCATATTCGGCAAAACAATGCACTCAACAGGGGGGCCTCCGTAGGTCAGGCTGTGCCTGACAGCCACACCTCCACCGGTACCTCTGGAATTATCTGGAACTATCAGATCTGAATCATCCCTCGACTCTCCTCGATCTCGACCAACTCCACCAGCCGCCCCTTGCCCGCCCCTGGACAGTCCTTGCAGGTCTGTTGCCACGCCTCGGGCGTTCGCAGGTTCGACGGCCAGAACGGCCAACTACGGCACTGACGCGGACGCACGGCGTAGGCGAGGCAACGCCGCGTCACGGCGTCCTGCAGAACGCAATCTCCATCCGCCCGTTCCTTGAGCGTCCGACGTCGGCCTTCGTTCCGCACGTATTTCCCCTCAAAATCCTCCGGCGCGATCCCCAATGCCGCGGCCAACGCATGAATCTCCGCCTCGTTCACCCAAATGTAGCCCGGCTCGCCCGAGCAGCACTCGCCGCAGCCCTTGCAACCAAACCGTAAACCTTCGTAATACCAGGGCCGCTCGCTCATGTCGTCAGAAGTTCCTTTCCCGGGGTGGTCAAAATGGCATTCCTCTCGGGCATCAGTCCATAGGCCAGGGCCAGGAGCTTGATCGGGTGGATCGTCGGTTTGACGGTGCCCTGTTCCATCTGCATTTTACACGTACTGCACTCAGTCGCGCCGGCATGGATCCGCGGGTCGCGCAACGCCGCAATCAGTCCCCAGCCGATCCGAAGGCTCGTACGATAATTCCGGGCCCGCAACCCAAAGGTGCCCCCCATTCCCGAGCAGCCGGCGTCGATCCGCTGAACCGACAGCCCCGGAATGAGCCTCAGCAGGTTCTCGCCCGGCGCGCCAACGCCCTGTGCCGCCAGACGACAGGGCAAATGATAGGCAATCGTCGCATGAATCGGATTGAGGTCAAGCAGCAGTTGGCCCTTGGTGTGCAACGTCCAGAGATAGTGGCACGCGTCGCTTGTGTTCTCGGCCACCAGACGCGCGTCGTCGTCATCCAGCAAGTCGAGGTACTCGCGCCGTAGCGTAAGCGTCGCGGCCGGCTCCGTCGTGACGACGTGATATCCCTGACGCACCGCTTCCGCGAAAACCGCCGTGTTCCGTTGGGCTAATCGCCGGGCATAATCCAGATCCCCGTAAGCGATGGCCGTGGTCCCAGCGGGACGCTGTTTCGGCGGCACGTAGACCGACACGTCATGGTGCTTCAAAATGGCCAACAACACTTCGCCCAGCTCGGGATCGTGGTGGTTGACGTACGTGTCGACCAGATAGGCCACCTTCAACTCGCGCTGACGCCGTGGTTTGGTCAAGCGGCGCTGCGCGGCTCGGCGAAGGAAGCTCGGTCGGGCCAGCGGAGGCAGCTTTCGCCCTTGCGCGATTCCCAGCGTCTTTTCCAACAGCCAACGCATTTGCCGGCCGCGCAACACCCTGTTCGCAACACGCGGCATGAGCCCCGCGACCGTCACCAGCCGGTCGAGCCGCGTCATCGCGTAGTCGGCCAGCCGCAAGCCCTTCGCGGCCACGTACGCTCCCTTGCCCTCGGCGATCAACCGCGGGATGTCCACCTCGCTGGGACACTCGCCGCGGCACATGTGGCAACTGAAACACAGGTCGGCAATCCGCTTGAACTCGTCGGTCGATAGACTCCCCAACTCAAGCCGCCCCGTGAGAACGCCTCGAATGAGATTGGCTTTCGCCCGCGGCGATGCCTCCTCGGCCTGCGCGACCCGAAACAACGGACACATCCGCCGCGGCGGCGATTGCGTCCGGCAATCGCCACAGCCGCTGCAATTGTCTACCGGCTCGGCGACCCGGGCCGGATCCCAGTTCAGTTGCAGTTCAACCAAATCTCGCAACTCCTCGGGCCGCCCTTCTTCGTCGGCAACGTCTTTCGATCGGGACACGGCGGGCACGGGCCGAAGATCCCTGGTGAACTGGCTCCAGCGTCCCTCGACGATCTTGCCCGGATTCAGCACGTTGCCCGGATCAAAAATCCGCTTGATTTCTCGGAATACGTCATACAGCGCGCCGGATTGGCGCTGGACAAACGGCGTGCGGACCAGGCCGTATCCGCGGTGCGCGCTGATCGTTCCCCCGAGCAGAATCACCTCGTCGTAAAGCTCCTCGGTGATCCGTCGCATCTTCTGCACGTCCGCCGGATGGCCCAAGTCGAGAAACGGTTGAAAGTCCAATTGGCCCGTCAATACGTGGCCCGACAGACAGGCCGTCACGTGATGCCGCTTCAACACGTTCTGGCTGCGGACGAGGAACTCGGAGAGCGACTCGGTGGGCACCGCAATGTCGTCGATCACCGGCACGGGACGAGCGGAACCCTCCAGCCGGCTCAAGGCGGGCTGAATCCGCGCCGCCAACGCCCAGAAAAGGTCCACCTCCTCCTGATCGAACGCCTCGCGCGCGCCGAATGCAAGTCGCCGCCGGTGGTGAATCTCCTCGACGAGTTGCGCGAGGCCTTCGTGAACAGCCTCGGCGTTTTCCCCATCTTGTTCCACCACCAGCACCGCCTCGGCTTGCGGTGGAATGAGCACGTGGAAGCGAATGTCCGAATCCCGGGCCAGGCTCAGCGTGCGGCGGTCCAACAGGTCGCACGCCGCCGGACGCCGGGCCGCAATGTACGGCGCCGCCTGGATCGCCCGATCCAGCGAGTCGAACAGCAACAACGCCACCGCGTGATGACGCGACAACGGTTCCGTCCCCACCGTGGCTTCGGTCACCAGACCGAGCGTCCCTTCGCTGCCCGTGATAAGTCCGGCCAAATCGAGCGAGTCACTTTGCAGCACGCCGCGCACATGATAGCCGCAGCGGTCCACCGGCCGGTCGGATCCTCGCCGACTGATCATCGCCGAATGGGTCGTCAACGCGGAGGCCAACTGGTCGATCAATTCGCGTTTCCGCGGGTCCGGGTCGTTGCTTTTCCCGTCCACCAGAGGCTCGCGACCCGCGTCGATCACGTGCCCGTCGGCCAGCACGACCTGCACGCGCCGGACGTGCCGTCGGGTCGAGCCGTAGCGAGGCCAATGGCTGCCGCCCGTATTGACGGCGATTGCGCCGCCGAGCGTACTCACCGGCCGGCCGCTCCGCGCCGGCGCAAAATGCCGTCCGCCGCGGCGCAGATGCGAGTTCAACCGCTCCAGCGCCACCCCCGACTGCGCCCGCACCCAGTCCTCGCCCGACGCGACCACGCGATGAAGATGACGCGAGAAGTCGAGAATCAGCCCCGGCCCCAACGCCCCGCCCGCCGCGCCCGTCCCGGCTCCCCGGGCATGAACCGGGATGTTCTTCTCCGCGGCGTACTGAAGCGTGGCCGTCACGTCGGCCGTGCTCCGCGGGCGGACCACGCCCAATGGCCTGATTTCGTAGATGCTCCCGTCGCCGGCGTACAACTGGCAGAACAGATCGTCGCAACGCACCTCGCCCGACACCAGCCCTCGCAGATCGCCCTGAATCCGTTCGCTCTGGACGTCGAGTTGTTCCATGGTCGCGTCTAGCTCACCGAGGCGATCGACTGGTGCGCGCCGAAGATGAGCGTCAGAAGTTCGGCCCGGGTCGAGGGTTTATTACGGAATGCCCCCTTGACCGCCGACGTGACACAGACCGATCCCGGCTTCGTCACGCCGCGAATCGTCATGCACGTGTGAACCGCCTCGACGATCACGGCAACTCCCTTTGCGTGCAACTGCTCCATCAATAGATCGGCGATCGTCTCCGTCATGCGCTCCTGCACCTGCGGGCGATGGGCCACCGATTGGACGACCCGAGCCAGCTTGCTTAAGCCCACTACTCGGCCGTCCGGCAAATAGCCGATGTGGGCCTTGCCCATGAACGGCAGCATGTGGTGCTCGCAAAGACTGTCGAAAGCAATGTCGCGCACCAAAACGATCTCGTCGTATTTCTCCGTGAAAAACTTGCGCAGGTGAACGCGGGGATCCTCATGAAGGCCACGGAACAACTCCGTATACATCCGAGCCACGCGCGCGGGCGTCTCGCGCAGTCCCTCCCGATCGGGATCCTCGCCCACCGCAAAGAGAATCTCGCGCACGGCAGCCTCGATGCGCGGCCGGTCGATATTGTCCTCCGGAGACATGCCGGCGTCACGGTCTGTGCTCATCAGCAAAAACGTCCTTCAATCACGTAGGCCGGGTCGCGACCCGGCGTCAATAACACCCTCTGGATACCGCCGGGTCGCGACCCGGCCTACGTTTCATCAATCCAACTCCGTCTCGCCGGTCGAACCTCGCTCGCCGGAGAGCATCGGCCGCAGTTCATCGACGAAATCCTGAACGTCCTCGAATTGCCGATAAACGCTGGCAAACCGCACGTAGGCCACCTTGTCAAGTTCGCGCAAGTGGCGCATGACCAACTCGCCCAAATAGCGGCTTTCCACCTCGCTGTCGAATTTGCTCTCCACGTCGTTTTCGACGGCCGTCACAATTTCCTCCAGCCGGGCGTCGCTGATCGGCCGTTTCCAGCACGCCTTCTCCAGACCCGACTTCAGCCGCGTCCGGTCGAACGGCTCCCGAACGCCGTCCTTCTTGATCACCTTGATCGACGTGCGTTCGACCCGCTCGTACGTCGTGTATCGGTAACGGCACGCCAGACACTCCCGCCGCCGACGGATGGCCGCCCCGTCCTCGCTCGCCCGCGAGTCGATCACGCGGTCGTTGTCCTGCTGGCAGTGGGGGCATTTCATGGCCGGGGCTCCTGGGACTCCACGACGCGGGACGATTTCCCGAGAACCATCACTATACCGCAAAATGGACCCTTCACGCGAGGGTCCGCCCCGATTTCCTTCGCAACACCCCCGCCATTCGTAGGGTGCGTCCAGACGCACCAAGGGCACATCCGTATTCATCACGCTCCGCGTGATGCCGCCGACAACTCGATATTCGCATCAACGACAACCTCACGCGGAGCGTGAGGAGTACATGGGTAGGTGCGTCCAGACGCACCAAAAAGTAGGTCAGGCTGTGCCTGACAGTAAAAACGGTTTTTCGCTGGTGCGTCCAGACGCACCCTACGCCTCACAGCAAATAAACGCTGGCAATCGAAAAATAGATGACAATCCCCGTCACGTCGACGAACGTCGCCACGAACGGGCTGGAGGCGTAGCCCGGATCGATGCCCAGCCGTTTGAACATCAGCGGCAGCATCGCGCCGACCAAGGTTCCCCAAAGGCAAATTCCCGCGACGGCTTGCGAAATCACCAATGCCAACATCCAACGATTCGCCGCGCCCAGAATGCTTGCCGGCGTCAAGGCGGCCCGCACGAATCCAATCGCTCCCAAAGTCAATCCAAGGGCCAACCCCATCAAAATTTCATGACGCAGCACTCGCCACCAATCCTGTGCGGTGACCTGGCCCAACGCCAGCGCTCGCGTGATGAGCGTTGCGGCCTGAGAACCCGAGTTGCCTCCCGTCGAAATGCACAACGGCACGAACAGACTCAAGGCGACAACCGTTGCAATGGCGTCCTCAAAATACGCCAAAGCCGTGAAAGTGAATAACTCGGCCACGAACAACACCGAAAGCCACACGGCCCGCTTGCGCCACACCGTCACGAAATGGGCCTGAAACAGATCCTCGGCGATGGGCGTGAGACCGCCCATCCGGTGCGCGTCTTCCGTCGCTTCCTCGCGGACCACGTCAATGACGTCGTCGTGCGTGATGATGCCGACCAACCGGTATTCGTCGTCCACTACCGGAATCGCCAAAAGGTCGTATTTCTCGACCTTGTCCGCCACTTCTTCGCGATCGTCGTTGGCGTTCACCGTCACGATGTCCCGCTCCATCAGCTCATCGACCCGAGTGTTCGATTTCGCGGTGAGCAGTTGGCGGAACGAGATTAGTCCTCGCAGGTGGTCTTCCTGATCCACGACGTAAAGATAGTAAATCGTTTCCAGTTCCTCGGACTTGCGGCGAACCTCATTGATGGCCTGTTCCACGGTGAATTGCTCGTCCAGCCGGGCGAACTCCGTCGTCATCTCCGATCCGGCCGTGCCCTCCGGATAGGCGCTGAGCCGCAGAATATCGCGGCGTTCCTCGGTCGGAATCATCGGCATCAACTGGTCGACGATTTTCGGGTCAACCCCGGCCAGGAGGTCCACCCGATCGTCCGGAGGCATCTCGGCGATCAGCGGGGCGACCTCCGCCGGAGCGGCTTTCTCGATGATGCCGATTTGCTTCTCTTCGTCGAAGAATCCAAAGATTTCGACCCGAAGCGGCGCCTCCGCGTGCCGAAGAACGGCCCAAGCCTCTTCCGGCGCGAGCCCCTCCATGAATTCGGCCGTCCGTGCCGGATGCAAGGCCGTGCAGAATTCCTGCAGCTCCGCCGCGTTGTTCTCGGCCAACATCTCGCGCAGTTCGGGCAAATAGAGCGTATTGGTCATCGCTGGTTCCCCTTCATCCCGCTTACTGCCTATCCGAAAACGGGGACTGGCTCCGAACTCGACGTACGCGGCGATTCCCTATAACGGTTGCCGTGAGGTGCCTGTCCCCGTTTTCGGATAGACCCTTACTGCGCGGTCCGGCCTGAGAGTAATCTTTTAAGTATGATCCGGGCCTAGCCGTGCCGCCAGGGGTCCGCGCAGGTGGAAGACGGCATGTGCGGATAAAAGAAATGGTTCAGCAGATTGGCCTGGGCCCCGAAATGGATCTCCAGAAGACTGCCGACCGTCTGAAAACTGCCCATCATCCCCAGGTGATGCTCGTCCTCGGCCAAAAAGCCGTCCAACCGCCCCGACGGCTCCAACGCCCAGCCCCCGTTGCGATACCCGCGAATCCGCGTTCCCGCGTGACCCAGCCAGTTGGACCGTGCAAACGTCGCCTCGACCGGCGCGGCCTCGACCGCCGGTTCCACGGCCCGCGCAATCGCCGGCAGCAAGCCGGCCATGCGATGGTGCCGGCCGTCGGGCGTCATCATCTGCTGGCAGAGCAAGGATAGTCCCCCGCCCTCGCCGTAAATCCGCCGCCCCCAGCGAACGTGATTTCGCAAGGACGTCTTCATGCAGTGGTTGTCGGAAAGCGTCGGCCCAAACCGCTCGGGATGACCCCCGCCCAATAGCACAATGTCGCAGTCCGCCGGCAGGCATTCATCGTGCAACGGCGAGAAATCCACAATCGTGGCCCCGCGAGCCTCGAGCATGTCCAACATGCAGGGAAAATAACAGTCGAACGCCTCGTCAAACGCCACCGCCACCGTCAGCCGCAACGACGACGGCTCGACCCGAAACAACTTCGCGTCGACCGGCCCCAGAGCCTCGGCCTGGGCAAGTCGCAACAAGGCCTCCGGGTGCCACGATCGTTCCATCGCATTGCCCAGTTCCCGCACAAGATCCTTCGGCGGGTCGCCGCCCGGCGGGAGCCCGGCGATCCGTCGGCCGAAATCGCCCCCCGACGGCAAACTCCCCAACACGCCCACGCGCCAAACCGTCTCGATGTCCGTCGTGAGCCGGGCAAGTCGCCGCTCGTCGGTCACGTTGTCCAAAAATACCCCGTCCACGCGCTCCGGTCGGCGGGGCAGGGCGTCCGCGATCCGCGAGGCGTCCAGCAACACCACCCGAGGCAACCGAAGCCAACGGCAAAGCGTCTCCAGCCGTCCGCCCGCGGCTTGTTCGTTGGGCTCGGACAAATCAAAAGTTCCCTCGACCAGCGACAGATCGCCCATCTGGCTGCCGTGGACGAACAGTTCACGGCAAACGGCTTCGTCCATCAGCCAGCTATCCAGGTAACGCGGCTTCAGCCCGGTCAGCGCCGTCACAAACCGGCAATCGCAAAAACACGCCCGCGAAGCAAAATCCTGCACCGTGATGTCCCGGCGACGCAACGTCTCCATCAACGCCCACGTCACGGGCCGCCGGTCCACGCCCGATTGCACGGTCCCAATTGTCAAACGAGCCGACGTTGCCATGAGCGAATCAACCGAGGTATGGTGTTAGTTGCCTTTCGCTCCGCGAAAGAAGCGAAATCATAATGCGTCTGGACGCACCGTCTTTGATGCAACAGGTCCGTCCAAACATGTAGGGTGGGGCGACGATCGGCCTCTCAAGCGGCATGACCTTTTACCAAACGTCAAGGCCGATCGTCGCCCCACCATGCAATCCGCAATAAGAGCCTCTCCGAAAACGGGGACTGGCATCCTATGTTTGGACAGACTCTGAATGCCATTTGGTCCTGAGTATTCTTCGACCCTCGTCACGTGAAGTCAAGTTCGCAAAATCCACGCCTACCTTGCTCAAACGACATGGTGTCCCAATGTGTCCGACCCCTTCGTTCCGAACGACCCGTGAACCGGCGACGCGGGACCGTTTCAATTGACACCCCCCCAGAAACAGCTATAATCAGAATAGGTGGGTAGTCCGGCCGGCGATTCTTCCCGACAAGTGCCGTCCCCCTTTGGAACAGATCCGCCGCGAGTCTCGTCGGTCCGTTGGTGGTGACCCTGGGCTGAAAGACGAATCGTCCTCTCCTCGCGGTCAGCGTTCGAGAGGAAGGCGTGGCAGCCCAAACAATCGTAAGTGAGGAAATTCGCATGGCGCTTTTCGTCCAGTGCGGGCATTGTGGTCTGGCCTTGCAGGTGGCCGATGAATTCGCCGGCCGGCAGATGAAATGCCGTTGCGGACAGGTCGTCCAAGTCGGTGGTCGCGGTTCGTCCGTGATGGATTTCCTCTCCGACGAACTGCGTGACAGGGATAATCCCTTGCTGGCCGAGACTCCCACCCAATGGGCCAAAGCCACCGGCGCCACGCCCGAAATCGCCGAACAGCTCGAAAAGCGGATGGGTAAAAAGCTCAGCGGCAACGCCGGTTTCATGATGGCCATTACCGGCGCGATCATCGCCCTGATGCTCATCGTCGGCCTGATCGCCGCGTTGCTTGCGCGCAAAGCCACAACGTCCGAAGGGGCCCAGACGCCGCGCGTCGAAAGTTTGGGACAAGTCGTTTCTTCTGCACCGATCGTCCCCTTGCTTCGCGTCCACCCAAATATCCCGTGGGCTTTTCCTCCAGTATCAAGCCTCCGAGCCTGAATCGTTGAGTGAACGAGCGACGTCATTTGGGCTGAAACCGCACAGAGAACGTCGGCTGGACACAGAGTATGCGATTGGTGTCCTGAAATAGGCCACGTTACCCGGATCCAGACGACAAAAGTGGTGAGTCGTGCTCGATCTGGACTCGCTCGACCACACAGCCGGTCTTCTGGACATCAGCCACGGCGCTGCGAATCGCGGATTCCAGGTTCTCGGCCTCGCGGTGGAAGCTGATATAGGGTGTGCCGCAGAATGTCCCAGGCGTACCGTCATCACAGCCAGCCTCAAATAGTTCGTCAGCCAGTTCCTCGGTGATCTCCGTGCCTTCCTTGAGGATCAAGCTAAATGCGTAGTTCATGATTGCCTCCGATAATGAGGGCAGCAGTCAACGGCTCGTCGTATGTCTTGGGCGTGCCATTCCGGTACACGCGGTGTCGAATAGACGGCTTGGTCGCAACCGGTACGGTCGTGCTGAGAGCAATACAATTTTCCCCACAAATGCGATCGCGGTCCAGCGAGCACAAGCCGCCAACCGTGTTCCAAGGCATAGTCCACCGCTGCACGAATGTGCTTGTTCTTATGATTATTCATTTCCCAATCTATTCTACCACAACTGGGGTGAGAGAAAAGAAAGAGGTGCAATAATCCGACTGGATTCTTGTTCTTGTCCGTTGCCTCTTCCAGGAATCCGAGGTGTATTTGGCTCCTGTCGGAATCACAATTACCCGCAGTACGGTTTGTGCCACAGACGATATTGCGGCATGTTTTTCCTGTATACCAATTTACAGGTCGGTAAATTGGGGTGACCTCGCCCTGGCGAGACCGCTTACGACTGCTTACTCGCTCGCCGATAAGCCGGCGGCCCGATCAACGCTTCAATCTCGCGTTCTTCGAGCGTTTCTTCGGCTTCCAGTCCCGCCGCCAACTGGTCCAGCTTGTCGCGGTGCTTGGCCAGGATCTGGCAAGCCTTGTCGTAGGCGTCACGCAAAATCCGCCCGATCTCCTCGTCGATCACCTGGGCCGTGTGCTCGCTGAAATGACGCGGCTCGGCCATTTCTCGGCCCAAGAAGGGATGATCGTCAACCGTGTGGAACGCAATCGGCCCCAGTCGCTCGCTCATGCCCCATTGCGTGACCATGCGCCGGGCCAGTTCAGTCGCTTGTTTCAAATCGCTTTCGGCACCGGCGCTGTACTCGTCAAAAATCAGCTTCTCCGCCGCCCGGCCCCCGAGCATGAACATCAGCCGCCTGTGCAGTTCGCTCTCGCTGATGTTGAAGCGGTCTTCCTCGGGCAGCAGTTGCGTGACGCCCAACGCCCGGCCCCGCGGAATGATCGTTACCTTGTGGACCCGTTCGGTCCCTTCGGCCATCCACCCCAAAAGCGCGTGGCCCGACTCGTGATAAGCCGTCATTGACTTCTCCTTGCCGGTCAAGACCTCCTCGCGCTTCGTGCCCATGAGCACTTTGTCCCGGGCATACTCAAAGTCGGACATATCGACCGAATCCTTGCCGGCCCGAGTCGCCCAAAGGGCCGCCTCGTTCACCAGATTACGAATATCGGCCCCGGTCAGCCCCACGCTGCCCGCCGCCAGCCGGTCGAAATCCACGTCCTCGGCCAGCGGCACCTCGCGCGAGTGGACCTTGAAAATCGCCAATCGCCCCTTGAAATTCGGCCGGTCCACCGTAATGTGACGATCGAAACGCCCGGGCCGCAGCAAGGCCGGGTCGAGTACGTCGGGCCGGTTCGTGGCCGCCATCACAATGACCGACTCATTCTGTGTAAAACCGTCCATTTCGCTCAGAATCTGGTTGAGCGTTTGCTCGCGTTCGTCGTGTCCGCCGCCCAGGCCCGTGCCTCGGTGGCGGCCCACCGCGTCGATTTCGTCGATGAACAGAATGGCCGGCGCGGCCGCCTTGGCCGTGGCGAACATGTCGCGCACGCGGCTGGCCCCCACGCCGACGAACATCTGAATGAACTCCGACCCGCTGATCGAGAAAAACGGCACCCCCGCCTCGCCCGCCACCGCCCGGCCCAAGAGCGTCTTGCCCGTGCCCGGGGGGCCCATCAAGAGCACGCCCTTGGGCACCCGCCCGCCGAGCCGCTGAAACCGCTCGGGACTCTTCAGAAATTCAACCACTTCCTGCAATTCATGTTTCACCCCTTGCAGGCCCGCCACGTCTTCAAACGTAATCTGCTTCTCGCCCGACTCGTATCGACGCGCCGGACTCTTGCTGAACCCGGCCAATACGCCGCCGCCCATGAACTGGTCCCGGGTCCGCCGAAACATGATCCACACGGCCGCGACCAGCCCCACCGTCACTAGCAGGTAGAACATCAGAACGAAGCCCGTGTTGTCGCTGGGCGGCTCGGCCCCGTACTTTTTGCCGAGTTGTTTGAGCAATAACTGATCCAGCTCGCGGTTGCCCTGAACCAGCGTGGGCAATTCGGTGACGAATTTTTTCTCGAATCGTGGCAGGTTGCCTTCCTTGTCCTTCGGTCCCTCGGGATTCACCGGCGGATCCTTGAACTCGCCCACCAGCCGCATATTCTGGAGACACACCTCGGCGATGTTGTTCTTCTCCAATTCGTCGTGGAACTGCCCATAGGTGACCATCGATTGCCTCGGTCCCTGGTTGACCCAAAGAAACAGCCCGACCATGACGACGATCAGCAGAATCCAAACAAGGGATCCGTTCGACCGAGGCCGCGGCAAGTTTTTATCCACGCGGGGGGGCGGAGCCGAAGGTTTCTTCTCTTCCATCATGTTCCTTTATCAGATTCTCCCGTAGGTCAGGCACTCCGTGCCTGACATCTGGAATGGATACTCAATCCCGTAGGTCAGGCTGTGCCTGACAAACACCGGAATGGACACTCAAAACCTGAGACTGTCAGGCACAGCCTGACCTACGGTCTACAGCCTGACCTACGGGATATTGGCAGGGCAGGGGGATACCCCAGGAATTCTACCCCACGACTCGCGTCTTTTCGACCGGGGGGCCAAACTCGCTTGACCGACGGTCAAAATACCACCAGAATCTCCCTCATGCTCGAAATCCCCCCCACCCCCGGCCGACGCGGCGTGATCGGCGTCGTGGTCCGCGACGGCCGGTTCCTGATGATACGCCGTTCGGCCCACGTCGTCGCCCCGTTGGCCCATTGCTTTCCCGGCGGAGGAATCCACCCGGGCGAATCCGAACCCGAAGCCCTGGTCCGCGAATTCCAGGAAGAACTGCACCTCAAGGTGCGCCCGTTGCGGCGGATCTGGGAAAGCGTCACGCCCTGGCAAGTCTGCCTGAGCTGGTGGTCCGCCGAACTGCCCGCCGACGCTCAGCCCGTCGCCAACCCGGCCGAGGTCGAATCCATTCACTGGGTCACTCCGACCGAAATGGCCGCGCTGCCCAATCCGCTCCCCAGCAACTTCGAATTCCTCGAAGCCCTCCGCGCCGGCCAAATCAACCTCTCGCCGCAGTAACCACCGGGGACCGGCTCATTTTTCGGCCCGGTTGACATCGTGCTCTGGATACGCTTGACGGCCGAAAAATGTGCCTGTCCCCCTTGGGTTGGCTCCAAGAATGATGGTAGGGTGGGGCGACGATCGGCCTCGCAAACATTATGACCTTTCGCCAAACGTCAAGACCGATCGTCGCCCCACCAGAACTACTTCTCCTCCGTGGGCGGCGTCTCTTCGCCCTGATGATAACGCCGATTAAAAATCGCCGGGTCGAACGGATCGGCCGGCACGAACCGCTTGAGTGTGGCGCCCCGCTGGACCGACGGTTTCTCGTCTCCGTCCGGCGAAGAGGCCGACGCACCCGCGACGCCCAGCGGCGAACCGATCGGGCCGTCCGACGCGGAATTCATGGCGACGGCAGGATTCACGGCGACGGTCCGCTTGCCGGGCCACGCTTCCTTCACCGCCGGCCCGGCCGGGACATTCGACGGGCCTGTCGTTTCAGGCCGCCTCGTCCCCGCCACTCGATACACCCATTGCACGATCAGTCGATACTTCGCCTGATCGAGATTTCCCAAGGCCGGTCCCTTGGACGTCCCATGCGCGCGAATCGCCTCGACCAACAAAGGGCTATTCTCGGGCCGCTGGCGGTCAATGCACGCCAAAACGGCGTGAAGATTCCGCTGTGTTGCCCGGCGGCTCGGCGGATAACCCGTCCGCCCTCGCAACAATCGCAGCCGCTCCGCGCTCCGCGGTCCGTGACATCCGCCGGTTGCGCAGCTACTGAGTAAAAGCGGTTGCACGCCGGACGTAAACATCTCAACCACCCCGGGCGTCATGCCCCGAATCATCGCGTCCAACGCCTCGTCGCTCGGTTCGGCCGATTGAGCCGCCGCCGGTACCGCCGCTCGCGGCGGCGCGGGTTCCATTGCCGCTTTCAATTGGCGTTCCACGTGCGCAATCGCCGGATGGTTCGGTTCCATGGCCATCGCGTTGGCCAATTCGCCCGCCGCCGCGCTCAATAGACCGTTGCGCTGGCACCATCGGGCCAATTCAATGTGGTCGTCCGCCGTTCCCTCTCGAATCGCCTCGCGCCGGCGGCGATAGGCCTCTTCCATCGTCGCGCAATGATACGCCACTTGGTTCGAGCGGATGCGAATCTCCCCGCCGGGCAACGCCACGCGATAGAGATCCTCGGCTTGACTGATCTCGCCACGGATCGCCTGGCCTCCGTGCAACACCAACACGCCTTGCCGGGCCGTTCCCGATACGTCACCGGGCACGTCGCCCACGACCGCCCCGGCCGTGACCGCGGCACCCAGAAACATCGATAGTAGAGAGATTCTCCAAGCTGACATGGCCGGAGAAGGGTACGGAAAAGAGATGCCGGCGTCAAGGCGTTTTGGCTGCCAGCCTCGCATGGTCTCCCCCCTCTGGTACGATTCCCCCCGGCACGCTAAGCTCAAATTTTGCCTTCCGTGGTTTTCAGCAGACTCGCCGATGAGCGATTCGACCCAACGTCGTGAGATTTTCTTCAGCGGACGCGTACAGGGCGTCGGGTTCCGGTACACGGCCCGATGGATCGCCCAGCGTTTCGCGGTGGGCGGCTACGTTCAGAATCTGCCCGACGGTCGCGTGCGAATCGTGGTCGAAGGCACGGCCGACGAAATCGACCGGTTTCTCGCGGCGATCGATGCCGAACTGGGACGCTACATCAGGGACAAAAAAGAAGAAATCCGCCCGCCTGTTGGCGAATCATCAACATTCGAGATACGATTCTAACAAAACGGGGACTGGCTCCGAACTCGCCGGATGTTATGCCTTCAAAACGGTGGCCGTGAGGTGCCTGTCCCCCGTTTTGTTAGGATCGCGTCTTGCCGCGGCCCGAACCCGAACCAGCCGCTTGACGTATCAGAACCGGACGTCCATACTTACATACTTATACACAATCGGGGGGCGTGAAATTTCGGAAAATTTCGAGCGTGGCTATGAGTGATCTTTTGTTCCCGGATGCGTTTGCCCCATGGTTCAAGCCCATTTGGGTACTCATTCTAGGTGGTGTGTTCTTAGCGGCCGTGTTCGTTCTTGTGCAGCTTGTGCTCTACCGGATCTCGCCGAAACTCGCTGACGCGATATGGGGAACCGCGAAGAAAATCTTCGCGCAGCCCTGGTTCGCAGTCGTGCTGGCCGTCTCGGTTGCGACGCTCGTGGTATACTGCTTCTGCATGTTGTGGGGCGGTGATCTGCTGTTCCTGGATTTGGTGGCCCCATGGTTCAGACCCCTTTGGGTGTTCATCCTCGGCGGTACGGTTTTGGCGGTAGAGCTTGGTCTGGTGCAGCTTGTACTCTATCTGATGTCGCCCAAACTGGCCGGCACGTCCTGGGGAACCGCCAAGGAGACAATGTCGCAGTCCTGGCTCGGCGTGGTGCTAGGCATCCTGATCACGACGCTGGTCGTTCTCTGCGTATTATGGGGAGTCGATGCGCTGGCGGCCTGGCTCAAACCGGTCTGGTTGGTGCTCGACGGCGCCATCGCCGTCGTGGTCGGCGTGGGACTGCTCCAATTTGTCCTCGGCATGGCCTTTCCCTCGCTCTCCGCGGTGGCCTGGGCCGCAGCCAAAGAATGTCTGTCCCAACCCTTGTTCTACGTATTGATGGCGGTGGGCGCGGCAGCCTTGCTCATCTTCCCGATCTTCCCGTACTTCACTTTTGGCGACGACGTCAAAGTCGTGAAAGACACCGGGCTGGTACTCATCATGGTGCTCTCGGTGATTCTCGCCCTGTGGACGGCCAGCGCCTCGATCGCCGAAGAAATCGAAGGCCGCACGGCCATGACCGTCTTGTCCAAGCCCATTGCCCGATGGCACTTCATCCTCGGCAAATTCCTGGGGATCATCATTCCGGTGGTCATCCTGTTCGTGGTCTTGGGCACGGTCTTTCTGTTCACGATCTCCTACAAGGTGAAGTACGACGCCCGCGAGACCTGCAACCCCGCGCCCACCGCCGAGCAGTGCCAGGCCGAAATGGTGGCCATTGTGCCGGGCTTGGCCCTGGCCTTCATGGAGGCCGTGGTGCTTGCCTCAATTAGCGTGGCAATTTCTACCAGACTGCCCATGTTACCCAACCTTGTAATCTGTGGGGCGGTCTACGTCCTAGGCAACTTGGTGCCCACGTTGGTCAATTCGACGGTCGGCCAGATTGAATTCGTGCGTTTCGCCGCCGATCTGCTCTCCGCCGTGCTGCCCATGTTGGAGAATTTCAACATCTATCCGGCCATTGCGGCCGGCAAAGCCGTTTCCTGGTCTTACGTAGGCCTGGCCGGCGTCTACTGCGTGGTCTACAGCACAGCCGCCATGCTCGTCGCCCTGTTGCTCTTCGAAGACCGCGATTTGGCCTAAAGAGGGATTAGGGATTAGCTCCGTAGGTCAGGCTGTGCCTGACAAAATATGCCAATCCCCATCTCCAATCCCTCTCCTCCCCATCATCTTGTACCCCACCTCTCTTTGGCCCCAAAATATGCCAGGTACTTGAAATATCTTTCCCAGCCGTTACATTTGGCTTCGCATTCCTTGGGGTGACCTCGCGCCAAATGACAATGGACTGTTGAAGCCATTTGAAGGCGTGAGCACACCTGTTTACATCACAGCCAATCCCGCCCGGACGATTCCGGTCGCGCGTCGTCGGTTTCCGGCGATGCCGTGTGTCGGCGTTTGGCTGTTCGCCCGCGGTCGTTTCGCCGCAGGCCATCGTGCTCGTGCCGCACGTCTTCTCGCTTCAGCTCAGTGATCTCGCGTCTCCCGGATGAATACGCGGGACGGAAGTTCAAAGGAGTGCAGTATGAGCCGTAAGCCCATCGTTGGTCTGAATGCCGATTACCAGTCTTCGCGAGCCAACAAGCCCGCCTTCACTTACGTCAATGCCGGCTACGCCGACGCGCTGAGCAAAGCCGGCGCGATTCCCGTCATTCTGCCGATCGTCGAGGACCGTCGGGACCTCTCGCTTATGGTCGACCTGCTCGACGCGGTGGTCATGGTCGGCGGGGCGGACCTCGATCCGTGCCGCGATGGATTCATGCGTCATCCGTCCGTCCGATTGCTCGATCGCCGGCGCGAGGACTTCGACCGCACCCTCATGGCGATGGCCGTCGAACGCCGCATGCCCATCTTCGGCGTCGGCGTCGGCATGCAACTGTTGAACCTCACGCTCGGCGGCAATCTGTTCCTGCACCTGCCGGAAGACCTGCCCCGGGCCCTTCCCCATAGCGACCCGACCGATCCCTTCCACCGTCACGCCCTCGAAGTCGAACCCGGCTCGCTCATGGAAAGGGTCTACGGCGAAGGCGAAATCCGCGTGAACAGCCAGCACCACATGGCCCTCGACGAACTGGGCGAGGGACTAACCGTCACCGCCCGCTGTCCCGACGGCGTGATCGAAGCGGTCGAGAGCATGGTCGAGGACTGGTTCGTGCTCGGCACCCAGTTCCATCCCGAAAACATGTCGGCCTCGGCGCTCGACCTGCGCATCTTCGAGGAATTCGTCGCCGGCGTCGTCGGCGAGCCGCTCGAAGCACGCATGGTCGCCTGAGCTTTTTGCTGACATCCAGTATACAAACCCGAAGCGCAAGCGAGGGCAGATGGCTTGTTAACATCGGTAGGGTGGGCACCGCCCACCGAAAGGTTCACAAGCTCTGATACCTCGACGACCCTCGCTGGCGCTTCGGGTTGGCGCGGGCGCGGAAACGGTCCGTGCTACACGCTTTTTCCCTGAACCAACCGCGCGAAATGCTCGAACGACCGGTCGAAAGTCCGCTCAGCCTCGTCCGGGAAGCAACACGCCGGCAGCTCGCGCGACCGCAGATGATAACGCAGACAATCGCAACAGATCCCCTTGCGCGAACAGGGCGAATAGCTGCAATTGCAGACCTCAAGGTTTCGGCTCTTGCTGCATTCCATGTGCGACTTCCTCGTACAGGTTCGGGTTTCAGCGACCGTTCACGATTTCCAAAGCGTGCGTCCCGGTGTGCCACCATCTGCTTGGCGCCACGCCGCGGATAGTCAGGATGACGAGCACGCGATCCAGGCGTGGGGCCAAGCAGTGCCACGCCGGAACCGACGATCCAGCTGATTCCGTCGCGCTGGGGATGTGCCTCGCCGACATGGCCCATTCTCGCCTCGCTCAGACCAAGCGTCAATCGCCCGGTCCTGACGGTCCTGACGGTCCTGACGGTCCTGACGATCGCGCGGCCGCGATGCCCAACTGTCCAGTTCATCACGCGGCTCTTTGCCAACCACGGCCGACGCCGATTCGCCGAAACGTGCGGCAAACCAGGCAATCTCGGGCGACTTTCTCGTTTTTTCGCCCGCCTGGGGGCCAATCCTGGTTTATGATTTCAAACACGGGAGATATTTCCCCACCGCAAGAATTTCGCCAATCCACGCGAACCGAAATATCCGTGCGATCCGTGGAATACAACCAAGGAAGATTCCTGTTAAGCCACGGCGGGCGCTTGACAGACCGGCGCGACGTCGGTCTGATGAAAGCAGTCACCCTTCCTCAAATCGTGGAGTGAGAAAAATGAGTCGCTCAGTAGTCCGTGGCCTGCTGGGAGCGTTTGTCCTCGCGTTGGTGCTCGGCGCGACCGCCGGCGCCGTCGCGTGCGAATGTCTCGATCGGCTGATGCCCTGGAACTGGTGCCGTGGCCCGGCGGCGGCGACGACCTACGTGCCGCCCTACGCTCCGGCCGCCACCGTCGCGCCGCCGTTCACGCCGACGACGTGCAACCCGTGCGCGTCGCAGACCTGCGCCTACGTTCCTCAGACGTGCTACCGACCGGTATGCACCACCGTACCCGTGACCGCCTGCCAGGCCGTGCCGGGTTGCGATCCATGCACGGGCTGTCCCGTGACGACCTATCGCCCCGTGACCGTCTATCAACGCCAGACCCAGTTGATTCCGTACACGACCTACCGGATGGTCTGGTCGAATCCGTGCGTGACGTCTTCTGCCCCGTGCGCGACGTCGTGCGGAACCGGCTGTGCGACCGGTTGTACAAGCGGCTGCGGAACCGCGTCCTACGGCGCGCCGATTTCGTTCGGCACGTCGGCGGTCGGCGGATCGAGTTGCTGCGGTAATCGGTCGGTCGTAAGTCCGGCGGCGCCGTTGACGCCCAGCGCCGACCCCTCGACCAGCTCGCCTCCCCCGACGACATTCAGCGTCCCGCCGGCCGGCGCGACCACGGTGCCGCAAATCCAAACGCAAAACAAGCCCGTTGACAGTTCGACCGTGAAGCCGATTCCCGAGGCCGACGTGCAGCCCAAGTCGTTCCCCGTCGGCCCGACCCAATTCGCTCCACTCAACTCGACGAACCCGGCCGACCAAACCACGATGCGCCCCATTCGTCAGGTCCAATACGTCAGCGACAGCCGCGTCGAGAGCCGCCCGGCGGCTACTCCCGCCCCGGTCGATTTCGGCGGCTGGCGCGCCTCCCACGATTGAGCCCGAAATAACTCAAGAGTCAATCATACGCATTAACAACCCGAAGCGCGAGCGAGGAATCCGCGTCATGCGGCCCTCGCCGACGCTTCGGGTTGGTTTTTTAGGCCGATTGATATTTCGGGTCGAAAAACGCTAAAATCACGGCAATGTATTCATCTCGCTCCGCGAGATGCCGTCGCAAAATGGCATCTCGTCCCAGCGAGACGAGAAAGGTAGGGTGGGGCGGCGATCGGCTTCGCAAGCGGCATGACCTTTCGCCAAACGCCAAGGCCGATCGTCGCCCCACCACGTAGCACTGGGCCAAAACCACCGCCGCCATGCCAGCCAACCTGACACCCCAGTACCTCAAAGCCGAGGAGGAATACCGCCGGGCAACCACTCCGGACGAGGAGCTGAAATGCCTCCAGGTGATGCTCCAGGAGATCCCCAAGCACAAGGGGACCGACCACCTCCAGGCGTCGCTCAAGTCAAAAATCGCCAAAATCAGGCGCGACCTCGTCGCCGAGAAAAAATCCGGCAAAAAGTCCCACGGCGTCCGCCTCCCTCGCCAAGGCGCGGGCACCGCGATCCTCCTGGGCGGACCCAACGCGGGCAAGAGCCAACTCCTGCGAAGCCTCACGCGAGCCACTCCCGAGGTTGCTCCTTATCCCTTCACGACCCACGCTCCCACGCCCGGCATGATGCCCTGGGAAGACGTCGCCGTCCAACTGATCGACATGCCGCCGATCACGTCCGATTTTGTCGAGCCGTACACCTATGGGCTGATCCGCGGGGCCGAACTGGCCCTGTTGATGGTCGATCTGGGCACGGACGACGGCGTCGAGCAGTGCCAGGACGTGCTCGACAAGCTCAACGTCACAAAGACCCGACTGGGACCAACTTCCCACCTCGATGAAGAGGACGTCGGACTGTCCTACACCCAAACACTGCTCGTGCCCAACAAGATCGACCTGCCCGACGCCCCCGCGCGGCTCGACTTGCTCCACGAACTATTCGCGATCAACCTGCCGGAATTCGTCATCTCGGCCGAACACGGCACGGGCCTGGAGACGCTACGAAACGAAATCTACCGGCGAATGGACGTGGTTCGCGTCTACACCAAGCTCCCTTCGGCCAAAGAGGCGGACATGGACCGCCCTTTTACCCTGCGCCGAGGCTTGACGCTCCTCGATCTGGCCGGACAAGTCCACAAGGACTACCTCGAGGGACTGAAAATCGCCCGCGTCTGGGGCACGGCCGTCCACGACGGCACGGTGGTCAAAAGCGACTACGTCCTCCACGACAAAGACGTCGTCGAACTTCACATGTAGTCGCTCAGCCATGTCCACGGACGGGCTGACGGGTGCCATGTCCACGGTTCGCCAAGACGTCCCATCCCACGGCGGCATGAACAACGTCCTCGTCCAACCTTGTGTGCGGCTCCCGCCGTGGACATGCGTGGTGAATCTTCCACTACGTCGGTCCCAACGTCGGCAATGACCCGCGGTCAATGCTGATCGGTTCATCCACGCCCGTTTCCCATGCCCGACAACTCGACCAAGCCCAGTCGATAGCCGACTTAGTCAGGCCGCGTCGAACCGGGTTGTTGTGGACATACTCGATTTTCTCGTAAATGTCGGCCACGGTACGGAGGTTGCGATCGTAGCCGCCTCCCCGCTGCCAGAAACGATAGTGCCGCCGCCCATTCGGTTGAAGGTCTTCAAGTCGAGGCAGAAAATCCACGGCGTTCTTCTTCAACCACGAAATGGCCCGTTTGGCGACCGATTGTTTCAATGTCGTGAGAATCTCGGATATCTTCACGTCTGGACGCGGGAAAAGAACGACATGCACGTGTTCGGGCATCACCACGTATGCCCAAAGATCATATTCGCTTCGACGGCGACCGAGATCCAACGCGTCGAGCATCCATTGGCGAGATCGCGGTCGGGACAACAGGGGAAAGCGTTGGAAACACGAGAAGGTAAGGCAATGGGCCTCGCCAACGAGATCGTAACGTTTACAGCGTTTTCGATGGCCGGCTGGCATGTCCACGGCAAGAGTCCTGTGCATGATCAATCCGGCGTTGGAATTCCTACCGCGGGATGAAGGGATGTCTTGCCTAGCCGTGGACATGGCACCCGACGCCTTTGCGTCACGCAAGGAACCGTGGACATGGCTTTCCATTCAGCTTAGACCGTTGCCGCCCACCCCGGACCCTTGCTCTTCCGGTTGCAGATCAAAAATGCTCGAATCGTTTTCCTGCGCCGTGAGCCCCGTTTCAGACTGCACCGACGCGTCGTGGACCGTTGCCTCGCCGCTTTCGCCCGGCGCCGCGTGCGAGGGCAGAATCAGCGGACGCTTCAAAATGGCCGTCCAACAGAACGCTTCGCCGAGGCTCGTTTTCACTTCCTTGTGGTACGTCGCCGACACCAGTTCCCACCCAAGTTTGCCGACCTCGTTCAATTCGGCAATCAGATAATCCGCGGTCTTGCGCGTGATGCACATGTGTTCCCACATCTGCTGCGATTGGACGATCACCATTTTTGCCATGACTACACTCCCTCGGGAGAAAAAAGTCGTCGGCTACGAAAGCCGGGTCTCTAATTTCATGCAAAGCTCCCCCTTCGTCAGGAGCATCCCATACCGCAAGTATACGGTTGCCCCGGGAGAAATGCCACCCCTCTTTCCAACGTCCGCCGCGCACCATACGGGCCAGACAATCAATCAGCC
>DATECS010000223.1:0-4917 GCA_035286785.1 Thermoguttaceae bacterium
CCGCGCCCTTACGGTCGCGGCTCGGTTTTTCATGGATCGGGGGGCGAGGGACGGGGGAAAATCTTTCGTTCCGTCAAACCCCTTCATTCAAACAGTGATCCCCGGTTCCCTTATTTCCTTTCGTGTTTTTCGTGTCTTTCGTGGTTGAGAATTTTACGTGTTCATTTGTCAGGCACAGCCTGGCCTACGGGGGTGCGTTGCCGGATCAGGGCGAGGCAGGACGCCGCGATGCCCGGCGCGTCGAGGCCCAGGTCGGCCAGCAATTCGGCCCGCGAGCCGTGCTCGACGAACCGGTCGGGCACGCCGAGCCGCCGGACGTGACTCGCGTCGAGCCCGGCCGCGCCGGCCGCTTCCAACAGGGCGCTGCCGAAACCGCCGGCCAGGGAGCCTTCTTCCACGGTGACGACCAGCGGCGAACGCTCGACGGCGTCCAACAAGGTCTCGGCGTCCAACGGCTTGACGAATCGCGCGTTGATCACGCCGAAATCCAGTCCTTCGTCGCGCAATTGTTCGGCGGCCCGAAGACAGTCGCTCAACGGGCCGCCGCAGGCCACGATCGTGCCGTCCTCGCCCGTGCTCAGCACTTCGGCCCGGCCCAGTCGGACGTCCGCTCGCGGTTGTTCGGTCTCGACCGTCTCGGCCATTGCCTTGGGGTAACGAATTGCCGTCGGATGATCACACGCCAGCGCAAAACGGATCATCGCCTCCAGATCCCAGGCGTCGCCCGGCGCCATCACCACCAGATTCGGCAGCGGCCGAAGATACGTCAGGTCGAACATCCCATGGTGCGTCGGCCCGTCGGGACCGGTGAGGCCCGCGCGGTCCATCATCAGCACCACGGGCAGGTCTTGCAGGGCCATTTCCTGGAAGATCTGATCGTAGGCCCGCTGCATGAACGTGCTGTAAATGTCGACGACCGGCCTCATGCCCGACCGCGCCAGCCCGGCCGCGAACGCCACCGCGTGCGACTCGCAGATGCCCACGTCGAAGAACCGCTCCGGGAAAGCGTCGCGGACCGGTTCGAGCTGGTTGCCCTGGCACATGGCGGCCGTGATCACCGCGACGCGCGAATCGTGTTGCATCGCGTCGAGCAGCGTGTCCCGGGCCACCTCGGTATACGGCCGGCCCGGCTTCTTCTGGAACGACAGCGACCCGTTCGACTCGACGAACGGCGCCGGGGCGTGGAACGATCGCGGATCGTCGGCCGCCGGCTGGAAACCATGGCCCTTTTCCGTCACGACGTGCAGCAGCACGGGCCACTCGAAGTCCCGGGCCATGCGCAGGTATTTCTGCAACTGCGGAATGTTGTGCCCATCGACGGGGCCCAGGTAGCGGAAACCCAGCTCCTCGAACAGCATCCCGCCGAGCGTGCCCGCCTTCACCGCGTCCTTGATTTGAGTCAAAAACCGCTCGACCGGATCGCCCACCACGGGCACTTTGTTCAACAGCCGCTGGATCTCGCTCTTCAGGCCCGTGTAGAACGTCGTCATGCGCAACCGGTCGAGGTAATCGCCCAGCGAGCCGACCCGGGGACAGATCGACATCATGTTGTCGTTCAGCACGACGGTGAGTTCTTTTTTGAGCGCGCCGGCGTGGTTCATCGCCTCGAACACGGTGCCGCACGAAAAAGCCCCGTCGCCGATCACCGCGACGACGTGGCGCGGTTGGTCGGGCGTAAGCTGGTCGTCGGCGCATCGCAGCCCCACGGCCGTGCTCACGCTGCAACCCGCGTGGCCCGTCATGAACAGGTCATAGGGACTTTCGTTGGGGTTGGGGTAGCCCATCAGGCCGCCCTTGGCCCGGATCGTGTCGAATTGGCCAAAACGCCCGGTGAGCATTTTGTGCGGGTAGATTTGGTGGCCCGTGTCCCAGATCAACCGATCGTGGCTGAAGTCGAACGTGGTGTGTAGCGCCAAGCTCAACTCCACCACGCCCAGGTTCGACGCGAAATGGGCGCTCCGTGTGCTGACCAGCCGGCACAGCGCCTCGCGCATCTCGGCGGCCAGTTGCGTAAGCTGGGCCTGCGACAACCCCTGCAAGTCGGCCGGCGAATGGATCTGGGCGAGCAGCGAGTCCATCAGCGATTCCTTTCGAGGACGTAGCGGGCCAACGTTTCCAAGTGATCGGTCGGCGCGTCCAATCGGCCGATCGCCTCGCACGCGGCGGTGACAAGCATTTCCGCGCGGCGAGTGCTCTGTTCGACGCCCAGCACGCCGGGAAACGTGAGCTTGCCGCGGTCCGAGTCCTTGCCGACCCGTTTGCCCAGCGCCGCCTCGTCGCCCTGGACGTCCAACAGGTCGTCGACGATTTGAAAAGCCAAGCCGACGCACCGGCCGTACTCGGCCAGCGCGGCGAGTTGCATCGGATTCGCGCCGGCCGCCAATCCGCCCAGCCGAAGCGAGGCCTCGATCAGGGCGCCCGTCTTTCGACGGTGGATCGACTCCAGCGGTTCAATGCCCGCGTCGGCCGGCGGCGGGGCAATGTCGTCGGCCTGGCCGCCCGCCAGGTGGCACGGCCCGGTCGCCACGGCCAGCGTACGGCAGCACTCGGCGACCACCGAGGCCGGCGCGTCGAGCCGGGCGAGCGTCTCGAACGCCAACGCAAACAGGGCGTCGCCCGCCAAAATGGCCATCGCCTCGCCGTGGACCTTGTGGCAGGTGGGCCGGCCGCGACGAAGATCGTCGTCGTCCATCGCGGGCAGATCGTCGTGAATCAGCGAATAGGCGTGGACCATCTCGACCGCGCAGGCCGCCGGCATGGCCGTCTCGTCGTCGGCCCCGCACGTCTCGGCCGCCATCAACACCAACAGCGGCCGCAGCCGCTTGCCCGGCGCGAGAAGTCCATAACGCATCGCCTCGGCCAGCGCCGCCGGACAGCCCTCGCCCGGGCGCGAATAGCGATCCAGCGCGCGATCGACCCGCGACCGCGCGGCCTCAAGATACTGCGTGAAGGGACAGAGCGAGGTGTTCGTCATGCAAAAAACCGTTAGCCGGCGGGCCTGCCCGCCGCACGACCCATGTGTGCCACTGGCTTCGCCAGTGCTCCGAGTACCAGAGCTCAATCCCAGGTCATCGCGACCACTGGCGAAGCCAGTGGCACTCGGTGCGCCATGGACTGTCCCATTCTAAAACAACCCCCCCGGTTCGTCCACGTCATCGGGACCGTCGGTGTCGCCAGCGTCCCCCATACGTGTGGTGCCTCGCGGCTCGCCTGCGCCGCCTGGGGCCGTTCGACGACGGCTTCGACGCTGGGCTTTCTCTTCCAGCGTGTCGGACGGCTCTTCCTCGATGGGCCGAGTCACGGCGCGGCCCTCGGCGTCGATCCGGTCGAGCAGTTCGATCCGTCGCTGGGCGTTGGTCAGCTGGTCATAGCAATGGCGCAGCAGCTTCACGCCGTTTTCATACCGGGCCAATGATTCTTCGAGCCCAATCTGCCCCTCTTCGAGATCGTGGACCGTCTTTTCCAATTCGGCGAGGCATTGCTCGAAGCCGGGCGCCGACTCGTCGCCGTTTTTCTTCTTCGTCATGATTGATAACTCCGTAGGTCAGGCTGTGCCTGACGGAAGCTGGCGTGTTGTGCGAATTATTGTCAGGCACAGCCTGACGGAAGCTGGCGTGTTGTGCGAATTATCGTCAGGCACAGCCTGACCTACGGAAAATCACTCGATCAACTCGGCCGTCAGCGGCTCGGCGAACTGTGCCCGAACGTTGGCCCGGCCGAGATACGTCACGCCGAACACGTAGAAACCAACTTCGATCGCCTTCATGAGCACCGTGAAGCCAATGGCAAGGATAATGCCTACTTTGGTGAACGACGAGACCATCGTTGTCATTTCGCGTGGCATCTCTTGGCCTTTTGGCGCCGAGGCCTCCATCATCCGCGACATGTAATCCGTGGTGATGCTAGCGATTCCATGTTGAAGGGCAATGGTGGGCCCCAGTTGCGCGAGTTCCAACACGATCGCCGCCAGAAACACTCCGTACAACGTGCTCCGCCCGACGGGCCGCAACCGCAGCGTCCCTATGCCGCCGACAATCAGGCAAATCGACACGAGGACGTCCACGACGACCAAGGGACCCGTGACCGGCAACCAGCGATCGGCAATTTTCCGCACTTCCTTTTGCATGTCGCGTTGGACGTCGGCCTGCTCGGCGGTCGTTCCAAAGCCCGGTTGCTGCCGGAACTTGATTTGCCACGTCGGCCCCACGGCGATCTTGGCCAATCCGCTTAACCCGCTGAGCAAGCCCATCCCACCCAGCACAATGGCCGCGATGCCCACCGCCTGCAACCAACCGCTCGGTTTGTTCATGATCGGTCTCCCCTATTTTGCAGGATAAAGGGGTCGGGAGCCTTTGTTCCGTGAAGGTGTTCACCAATGGAAAGACTTTTTGGAACAAAGACTCCCGACCCCTTTATCCTTCATTCCCACTCGATCGTTGCGGGCGGTTTCGAGCTGATGTCGTAGACCACCCGGTTCACGCCCTGCACTTCGTTGATGATACGGGTCGAGATCCGCGCCAAGAGTTCATAAGGCAAATGGCTCCAGTCGGCCGTCATGAAATCTTCGCTGTCGATCGACCGCACGGCCACCACGTCGTCGTAGGTCCGCGCGTCGCCCATCACGCCCACGCTTTGCACCGGCAGCAGCACGGCGAACGACTGGGCCGTCTGCCGATAGAGCCCTGAACGCTTGATTTCCTCGACCACCACGGCGTCGGCCTCGCGGAGCGTGGCGAGCCGCGCCCGCGTCACCTCGCCCACGCAACGCACGGCCAGCCCCGGGCCGGGGAAGGGATGACGCCACACGATGTCCTCGGGCAGCCCGAGCTGCAGGCCGAGCTGACGCACCTCGTCCTTGAACAGGTCGCGCAACGGCTCGATCAGCTCGAAATCCAGATCCTCGGGCAGTCCGCCCAC
>DATECS010000224.1:0-22560 GCA_035286785.1 Thermoguttaceae bacterium
GGCGCGGTGTATTTCGTCGTGCTTGTCCTTTTCGCTGTATCGCCGAAAACGACGCGCCTGCATTACCGCCCCGTCCAGCCCGTACCCTACAGCCACGCGCTGCACGTAGGCAAGCTCGGCATGGATTGCCGCTACTGCCACACGACGGTCGAGACGGCCGCGTTCGCCGCGGTCCCGCCGACGTCGGTTTGCATGAACTGTCATCGGGGCGTGACGCCGGACACCGAGCCCATGAAGCCGGTTCGCGAAAGCGAGGCGACGGGCCGGCCCATCCGCTGGGTACGCGTGCATGATCTGCCGGATTACGTTTATTTCGACCATCGGGCACACGTCGGCCGGGGCGTGGGCTGCGTCGCGTGTCACGACCGGGTCGACCGGATGGAGCGGGTCTATCAAGCCAAGACGCTCAGCATGGGCTGGTGCCTGGATTGCCACCGCGACCCGGCGCCCTATTTGCGTCCGGTGGAGTTCGTGACCAACATGGGCTGGACGCCGGACGAAGACGCTCGAGCGTTGGGCCGGCGGCTGATGGAGGAGATGAATATCTCGCCTTCGACGGATTGCTCGACATGTCATCGCTAGAAACGCGATCCAACGACGAGCGGTGGTGGCGCAGTTTGGATGAACTGGCCGACTCGCCACGGTTTCGCGCGTTTCTTGAGGCCGAGTTCCCCTCGGAAGCCGATCCCGAGGGCATCGACCGTCGCCGGTGGCTGCAATTGATGGGGGCGTCGTTCGCCCTGGCGACGGCCGGCGGGTGTCGATGGAAGAAACAGGAGATACTACCGTTCGCCAAGCGGCCGGCGGACCGTACGCCGGGTAAATTCAAACGATTTGCGACCGCGATGCCCCTGGGCGACGCGGTGTTCCCGCTGGAAGTGGCGACGGTCGACGGGCGGCCGATCAAGATCGACGGCAACCCGCGTCATCCGCAAAGCCCGAGCGGAGCGAGCGACGTGTGGGCCCAGGCGGCGCTTTTGGAGCTTTACGATCCTGACCGGAGCCGGGAGGTCGTCTATCGAGAAGGCAGCTCATTCAAACCAAGCACGTGGGATGATTTCGCCAAGGTATGCCGCGAGAGGTTCGGCCGACTGCACGAGTCGGGCGGCGCCGGGTTTTGCGTGCTGGCCGAGGCGACCAGTTCGCCGACGCTGGCCGTGTTGCGCGAGGATTTGCTCAAAGTGTTTCCGCGGGCCAAGTGGTTCGAATACGAGCCGACCGGCGACGACAACGCGCGAGCCGGGGCGAGGACGGCGTTCGGTCGGCCGCTTCGGACGCATTGGGTGCTGAACCGCGCGAGGGTGATCGTCTGTCTGGACGCCGATCCGTTGGGTTCTCACCCGGCGGCCGTGCGTCATGCTCGCGATTTCGCGGCCGGGCGGCGGCCCGAGTCGGGACGAATGAATCGCTTGTACGCGGTCGAAAGCGGGCTTTCGCTCACGGGAGCGGCGGCCGATCATCGGCTGGCCCTGCGGGCGAGCGACGTGCCGGGGTTCGCGGCGGCGCTGGCGAGGCGGCTGGCGGGCAAGCCGGTTGAGATTCAAGCGTCGGAAGCATCGCGGCGGTTCTTCGATGCGGTGGCCGACGACCTCTTGGCGGCCGAGAATCGCGGTCGGAGCGTGGTGTGCGCCGGTTGGGGACAGCCGCCCGCGACCCACGCCGCCGTGCATCGGATGAACCAATTATTGGACAATGTGGGCCGAGACGGAACAATAACGTACACGCCGTTGCTCGACGCCGACAGGCTTCCTTACGTCGAGGCGATTTCCGCGCTGGTCGACGAGATGAACGCCGGCCGGGTTGATACGCTGGTGATGCTGGGCGGCAATCCGGTTTACAACGCGCCGGTCGACCTGGCGTTTGGCGAGACGATGGCGAAGGTCGCCACCACGATCCACCTGAGCGGCTACCGCGACGAAACGTCGCGACGATGCACTTGGCACTTGCCGCGGGCGCATTTTCTGGAAACATGGGGTGACGGCCGCGCGTACGACGGGACTTATAGCGTGATTCAGCCGATGATCGCGCCGCTGACCGGCGGTCGCTCGCCGATCGAACTGATGGCGATGATTCTCGCCGACGTGGACGATCCGCAACGGCCGGTGGCCGGGCTGGAAGATCTAGTACGCCGCACGTACCGCGAGCAGATCGCCGGCGACTCGGGCCCGGCGTGGCGTCAGGTCGTGCGTGACGGGCTGGCCGACGGCAGCCAGTGGCCGATGGAAGACACGATGGCGAACGTCGAACCAACAACCACGGCCCAGTCGTGGACGCCGACGTCGGACACCGGGCCGCTCGATGTCGTTTTTCGCCGTGATACCTCGGTCCACGACGGGCGGTTTGCCAACAGTAGTTGGCTTCAGGAGTGGCCCGACCCGTTGACGAAGATTACCTGGGGCAACGCGGCACTGTTGGGACCGGCGACGGCCGAGCGACTGGGCGTAAAAAACGAGACGCTAGTGATCGTGACGGTTGGCGGGCGGCGGTTGACGTTGCCGGCCTATATTCTGCCGGGCCAGGCCGCGGGGACGGTGTCATTGGCGTTGGGCTACGGTCGCACGGCGGCGGGCCGGGTCGGGGGCGACGCGCCGGACGTCGAGCCGGTCGGCGTGGACGTCTATCCGTTGCGGACCAGCATGACGATGGACGTGGCCACGGGCGCGACCGTCGAGCCGACCGGCCGGGCGTTCCGGCTCGCTTCGACGCAAGATCACTGGGCGATCGACGCGGTGGGCCGCGCGGGCATCGACGAGCGCGTCGGCGTCTTGATTCGCCAGGCCACGGTCGAGCATTATCAAGAGCATCCTGATTTTGCCCAGCACGTGGTGCATCATCCGCCGCTCGAATCGCTTTGGAAGGATCCGGAATACGAGGGTCATCGCTGGGGCATGTCGATCGATTTGTCGAAATGCATCGGCTGCGGGGCGTGCGTGGTGGCGTGCCAGGCGGAGAACAACATCCCGGTGGTCGGCCGACGCCAGGTGCTCAAGGGCCGCGAGATGCACTGGCTGCGGGTGGATCGGTATTTTCGCGGCGACCCCAACCGGCCCGAGGTGGCGTTTCAGCCGCTTCCATGCCAGCAGTGCGAATTGGCTCCCTGCGAACAGGTCTGCCCGGTGGCCGCGACGGTCCACAGCGGCGAGGGGCTCAACGACATGGTCTACAATCGTTGCGTGGGCACGCGGTATTGCGCGAACAACTGCCCTTACAAGGTGCGGCGGTTCAACTACTTCAACTTTCACAAGGATCTCGAAGATCCGGCGAACGAAGTGGCCAAGATGAAGTATAACCCCCAGGTCACGGTGCGGAGCCGGGGCGTCATGGAGAAGTGTACTTACTGCGTGCAACGGATCCAGGAGGCCAAGATTGCCGCCAAAGCCTCGGGCGGCGAAATCGCCGACGGCACGATTCACACGGCCTGTCAGCAGGCGTGTCCGGCCGGCGCGATCACGTTCGGCGATTTGCGCGATAAGGCGAGCGAGGTGCGCGGCTTGCGCGACTCAAATCGAGCCTATGCCATTTTGGCCGAGTTGAACATCAGGCCACGGACGTTTTATCTAGCGAAGATACGAAATCCCAACTCAGTAGTCAGTAGTCAGTAGTCAGTAGTCGGTAGTCGGTAGTTTGCACTGGGTGATGAAGAGGACGGTATACAACACACACATTTGGAGGGTAGCATGAGTGGGAAGGACTATCGAGATTTGTTGGCGTGGCAGAAAGCCATGGAATTGGTCGAGAGCGTCTACAGGGTCACGCAGTCGTTTCCACGAGAGGAAATTTATGGTCTAACGGCACAGATTCGACGGGCAGCTATCTCCATTCCCTCGAATATCGCCGAAGGCCAGGGACGCCGCTCGCGCCGCGATTTTCACCATTTTCTCGCAATCGCCTATGGATCATTACACGAAGTTGAAACACAAACCATCATTGGTGAACGATTGGGATTTCTGAACCAGGAGATACGAAGCGAGATTGTGGAGCAGACATCGCACGTGGGACGGTTATTGAACGGCCTCATGCGATCGTTGAAGGTTCAATAATGTCTGTGTCCTTGCTCGAAAATACTCCCCTACCCAGAGCCGATGTCATGTACATCTTCCAGATAAAGGCATGTCCCGCAGTCCTTGGGCCCATGCGCGACGTCGCGAACGGCGATTGGAGTCCATTCGATAAACATGCCGCTTTACTGACTACTGACTACTGACTACTGACTACTGACTACTGACTACTGACTACTGACTACCGACTACCGACTACCGACTACCGACAATGACCGTCATTCCCATCGACGACAACCTGACGCAGGATCCAACGCGACGGGCGCCGTTGGTGCTCGGGCCGGCCGACTACGGGTCGATCACCGACACCGTGTGCGGGATCGTCGAGCGACGTCGGCCGCCGCGGGCGTGGTATACGGCGCTGGCCGTCTCGTCGGCTCTCACGGTCATGCTGCTGGCCAACGTCGTTTATCTGATCGCCACGGGCGTCGGCGTTTGGGGCAACAATAGTCCCGTGTTCTGGGCGTTCGACATCACGAACTTCGTTTTCTGGATCGGCATCGGACATGCCGGCACGCTGATTTCGGCCATTCTGTTCCTATTTCGCCAGCGGTGGCGGACGAGCATCAACCGGTTCGCCGAGGCGATGACCGTGTTCGCCGTGGCCTGCGCGGGCCTCTTCCCGACGATCCACGTGGGCCGCGTGTGGTTCGTCTATTGGCTCGCGCCCTACCCGAACCAGATGTCCGTCTGGCCCAATTTTCGCAGCCCGCTGCTTTGGGACGTCGTGGCGATCAGCACCTATGGAACCGTGTCCGTGCTGTTCTGGTACCTTGGCATGATTCCCGACCTGGCGACGCTGCGCGATCGAGCAACCGCGACGTGGCGGCGTCTGTTCTACGGGCTACTGGCGTTGGGGTGGCGAGGGTCGGCCGAGCAGTGGCATCGGTTCGAGTGGGCCTATCTGCTGTTGGCCGCGCTAGCCACGCCGTTGGTACTGAGTGTGCATTCGGTGGTGAGCTTTGATTTTGCCGTCGCCCAGGTGCCCGGCTGGCACACGACGATCTTTCCGCCATACTTCGTGGCCGGGGCTATTTTCAGCGGCTGCGCGATGGTCATCACGCTGGCGGTGCCGGCCCGGGCGTTTTTTGGGCTTAAGTCGTTGATCACGCCGCGTCATCTGGACAACATGAATCGGCTGATCCTTGGGACAAGTCTCTTGGTGGGCTACGCCTACGGGATCGAGCTGTTCATGGCGTGGTATAGCGGCAATCCGTACGAAGCGTTCGCGTTCGCCAATCGCGCCCTGGGCCCGTATGCCTGGGGTTACTGGGTGATGGTGGCGTGCAACGTCCTGATCCCGCAGCTTTTCTGGTTCCAACGGGTCCGCACGACGCCGTGGATGATGTGGATTATTGCATTGGCGGTGAACGTCGGGATGTGGATGGAGCGGTTCGTGATTATCGTCGCGTCGTTGGGACGCGACTTTCTGCCGTCGAGTTGGGGCATGTTTTGGCCCACTCCGGTTGACCTGATGATGCTGGTCGGCAGTTTCGGCTTGTTCTTCACGCTGTTTCTACTGTTCTGCCGATTCCTGCCGATGGTGGCGATGGCGGAGGTGAAAGGCGTGGTGGCCGCGGCCGGGCACGCGGCGTCGTCCGAGCGGATCGACCAAGAACATGCGTTGGGGGGCGACGCACAATGAGCCACGCACGGCCCCACGAGAACGAATCGCCGCCCGTCCTTGGTCTGTTAGCCGAGTTCGACGGGCCGGCGGCGTTGAAACAGGCGGCGGCCGAGCTGCGCGGCGAGGGTTACTCGCGGTTCGAGGCCTATAGTCCGTTTCCTGTCCACGGTTTGTACGAGGCGATGGGTCGTCGGCGGACCGTGTTGCCGCGGCTGGTGCTGGTCGGGGGCGCGGCCGGTTGCGCGGCGGCGCTGCTGCTCCAGTGGTGGACCAACGCGGTGGATTACCCCTACCGGATCAGCGGCAAGCCGCTTTTCAGTCTGCCGGCGAATATTCCCATCACGTTCGAGTTGATCATTCTGCTGTCGGCGCTGGCCACGTTCGGCGGCGTACTCGTCTTGGGACGCTTTTTCCAGTGGTATCATCCGTTGTTTGGGTCCGAGGCATTTCGACGCGCAACGACCGATGGATTTTTCATCGCGATCGAGGCGGATGATCCCGCGTTTGATCCAACGGCGACGACAGAGTTGCTGCGACGACTCGGCGCACGCGACGTTGAGGTCTATCACGAGCCGCGGACCGAGCGGCGCATGCCGGGCCTGCTGGTCGGCGGCGTGACGCTGGTGGTCGCGCTGGCCTTGCTGCCGCCGCTGTGGATCGCCAAGGTCCGTTACGCGCGGAAAACGTCGCCGAGACTCCACTTGGTGTTGGACATGGATTTCCAGCCAAAATATCTGCCTCAGGGATACAGCCCGTTGTTCGAGGACACGCGCGACATGCGTCCGCCGGTGGCCGGCGCGGTCGCGGTGGACGACGCGATCGACGACGCGTATTTTCTTCTGGGTCAGGTCGATGGGAAGCCGGCCGCGACGTTTCCGATGCGAGTGTCGGGTGAAATGATGCGCCGCGGGCAGGAGCGTTTCGGCGTGTTCTGCGCGACGTGCCACGGGCTGGCCGGCGACGGCGACGGAGTGACCTCGAAACTGGCCTTCGACCGCGAGGAGCCCGGCTGGGTCCGGCCGCTGGCGCTGTGGAGCCGGCCGGTCCGCGAGCAGCCGGTCGGCCAATTGTTCCAGACCATCTCGAACGGAATCCGCACGATGCCGAGCTACGCCTCGCAGATTCCGGTCGACGACCGCTGGGCCATCGTGCTCTACGTTCGGGCGTTGCAGCGGAGCCGCAATGCGACGATCCGTGACGTGCCGGTGGAATTGAGGAAGCATTTGAGGGAGTAGAGTTGGGGGGCGGGGGACGGGAGGCGGGGATGGAGACAATCGTGAGCCTGGCGGACCAATGACCATGCGACTGACACCTAGCGACAACAACGACGTGACTCAATTGGGGCGGCCGCCCCGGGCGATCGTGGCCGCGCTGGTCGCGGTGGGCATTGTCGTGTTGTGCGTCGCGGGCGCGGCGAGTCGACCGGGATCGACCGAGGCATTGACGCGGTTCTCGGCCGCCTATCTGGTCAACTATGTTTTCTTCCTCACCATCTCACTTGGGGCCTTATTTTTCGTCGTGCTGCAACATCTGGTCCGCGCCGGATGGAGCGTGGCCGTGCGGCGGCTCGCCGAGATGCTGGCGATCAACGCGGGCTGGTGGGCCTTGTTGTTCCTGCCGATGCTTGTGCCCGTGGTGCTTGGAACGTCAAACCTCTACGTCTGGTCACGGCCCGAGGTGGTCGCAGCTGACTCGCTGCTGCAAGCGAAAGCCCCCTATTTGAACGAGTGGTTCTTCACGGTCCGGGCATTCCTGTACTTCCTGATATGGGGGACGACGGCCCATTTCTTTCTGACGCGCTCGACGCGACAGGACGTCTCGCGCGATCCGGCGTTGACGCGGCGCATGGAGAAGGCCGCGCCGGCGGCGATGATCCTTTTTGGTTTGACCGTCACCTTTGCTTCGTTCGATTGGCTTATGTCGCTTACGCCCGACTGGTTTAGCACGATCTATGGGCTCTACGTGTTCGCGGGCGCGGCGGTCGCCGGACTGGCCGCATTGATCCTGTTGGCCATGACGCTGCAAGGCGTCGGCCTGCTACGGCGGATGATCACCGTGGAACACTATCACGAACTCGGAAAACTCCTGTTCGGCTTCGTCATTTTTTGGGGCTACATGGCGTTTTCGCAATACATGTTGATCTGGTACGCCAACATTCCCGAGGAGAGTGTCTGGTATCTCGCGCGACAGTCGGGGCTTTGGGCTTGGGTCACGCTGGGGCTTGTTTTCGGGCATTTGCTGATTCCCTTCCTCGGAATGCTTCCCCGGTTCGTAAAACGGCGTAAAATGCTCCTGGGTTTTTGGGCCGCCTGGATCCTCGTGTTTCATTGGATTGATATTTACTGGCTGGTTATGCCGACGTTTTCGCCGGAACGCGCGGGACTGACGATGACCGATCTGGCGTGCCTCGTCGGGCTCGGATGTTTGTTCGTGGCCGGCCTGATCCGCGCGGCCGGCCGCGGTGAGTTGGCGCCGGTGGGCGATCCCCGTCTCGGAGAGTCGCTCGCGTTTGGCAACTCTTGACCCGTGTGATGAGGTAAGCGTGTAATCATGTCGGAATACGGAATCCATCTCGGACGGATTGTTTTCGTCGGCCTGTTGGGCACGATCCTGACGGTCGACGCCGTGGTGGGGCTCCAGGCACTTTACTTTTGGCAATTGCGCAGCGCCGAGCGCTCCGAGACGCTCTACGCGCCGGACGCCGAGTTGGAGAGCCTGGTCGAGACACAGCAGGCCCGACTGGCCGAATACTGGATCGTCGATCCGAAAAAGGGAACCATGGCCATTCCGATCCGCCGAGCAATGGACATGGTCGTGGACGAGCTTGCGCGGTCCAACGCGGAAGGCAAGACAGGGGAGGATAAATCCCATGAGTAATCCGTACTGTTCGCTCCGGACTGGAAAGCCGAGCCGCGACCGTGAGGGAGCGGTTGTGACTCACAACGGCTGCAACCGCTCCCTTACGGTCGCGGCTCGGATAGTCACGAGGCTCTTTGTGAATTTTGCATCGCTGATGCTGGTGGCCACCACCGCCTTGGCCCAGCGCACGGAGCCGTTGCCGAAGGAGCTCGAAGGCGTGGGCGTCACGGAGCATCTGGACGCCCAGGTGCCGTTGGACCTTGAATTCATGGACGACGACGGCAAACCGGCGACGCTCGGCCAGTATTTCGACCGCAAGCGGCCGGTCGTGCTGACGATGAACTACTCGAATTGCCCCATGCTGTGCGACTTGCAGCTTACTGGTCTGTTCGAGGCTCTAGGGCGGATGAAGTGGAACATCGGCGAGGAGTTCGAGATGGTCACCGTCGGCATCGATCCGCTGGAGACGCCCGAGCGGGCCCGAATGACCAAACAGAAATACCTCAAGACCTACCGCCGCGCCGGGGCGGCCGGAGGCTGGCATTTTCTGACGGGCCGCGAGGAGAATATCAAGAAGTTGGCCGACACGGTCGGGTTTCACTATCGCTTCGCGCCCGAGAGCCGGCAGTATCTTCACGTGGCCGTCACGTTCATTTTGACGCCGGACGGGCGCGTGTCGCGTTATTTGTACGGCGTTCAATACGATCCGCAGACGATCCGCCTGTCGCTGTTCGAGGCGAGCGAGGGAAAGGTCGGAAGCACCGTGGACCGGATCCTTTTGTTCTGCTATCACTACGATGCCCAGAGCGGACGTTATGGGCCGGCCGCTTTTCGGCTGATGCAAGTGGGCGGCGGGCTGACCGTGCTGATCGTCGGCGGAGTGATTTGGACGCTGCGACGGCGCGAGCGGCGCAAGGCGCACGAGCCCCAGGCCGAGGACGCATGATGCTCGACGCACTCGATTCAATTTCGATTTTCGCGGCGCCACTGGCCCAATCAGGCGGGTTCTGGCTGCCCGACCCGGCCACGACCGATCCGGTGATGGATCGCGTGTTCTATTTCATCCTGGTGATTTGCTGCGTGTTGTTTGCGATGGTGGTGGGGCTGATGGGGTGGTTCGTCGTTCGTTATCGGCGGCGGCCTGGCGTCGTGCCGGGCAAGTCGGCCTCGCAAAATCTCTGGCTCGAATTGACGTGGACCGGGCTGCCGATCCTTGTGGTCGGCGCGATTTTCTATCAGGGTTTCACCGCCTACTTGACCATGCAAACGGCGCCGGCGAACTGCTACGACCTTCGCGTTTCGGCGCGGCAGTGGAAGTGGCAGTTCATTTACCCGAACGGCCACGTCGACGAGAATCTACACGTGCCGGCCGGCGAGCCCGTGCGATTGACCATGACGTCGGAGGACGTGATCCACGGGCTGTGGATTCCGTCGATGCGCGTGAAGATGGACGTCGTACCGGGGCGCTACACGAGCGCCTGGTTTCAGGCGGATCAGCCGGGCACGTATCCGCTGCTTTGCACCGAATACTGCGGCGACGACCACTCGAACATGCTGGCCAGCGTCGTGGTGCTGCCGCGGGCGGACTATGACGCCTGGCTGAAGGACGCGGCCGATTATCTCAAAAAGCTCCCGCCGGCCGAGGCGGGCAAGATGCTCTACCGCCGCCGCGGATGCTCCCAGTGCCACTCGATCGACGGCAAGGCCGGCACGGGTCCGTCGTTCAAGGGCATCTACGGCAAGAGCCAGAGGATGACCGACGGCGGCAGCGTCACGGCCGACGACAACTACATCCGCGAGTCGATCCTCGACCCGCAGGCTAAGATCGTCGCCGGATACCAGCCCGTCATGAACACCTACAAGGGCCTGATCTCGGACGACGAGATCACGGCGATTATTGAGTTTATGAAGACGTTGAAATGAGGGATTAGGAGTCAGGGATCAGTAGGAGTAGGGTGGGCACCGCCCACCAAACAATCGTGCATACACACCTTTCTCTAGCCCAGGCGTTTACGCCTGGGACGGAAAATTCCTTATATAGTTGTCCAGCCCCTTTAGGGGCGTGAGAGGTCACGGCACGCCCCTGAAGGGGCTTGGAAGAAAAGAATCGAATATTGTCCTTCACTGTCCCAGGCGTAAACGCCTGGGCTAAAGAAAAACTGGGCTAAAGAAAAACGTCGGGTATAGGCAAGGGAAGAACATCTTGGCAAGAATAATGTCTGGGTCAAGGGACGTTGCCGTGCGATCTAAAGAGATGTCCAAGAATGGCAGCTATCTGAACGACCCAAAGGGCTTGCGTTCCTGGCTGCTGACGCGCGATCACAAGCGGATCGGGCTGATGTTTCTGGTCGTGATTTCGGCGGCGCTGGCGCTGGGGGCCACGTTCGCGCTGTTGATTCGCACGGAGTTGACGCTGCCCGGGCCGACGGTCGTCTCGACGGGCCACGCTTACAATCGGCTCTTCACGCTGCACGGCACGATCATGATCTTCCTGTTCATCCTGCCGTCGATTCCCTCGTCGTTCGGCAATTTCGTGCTGCCCATGATGCTCGGCGCGCGGGACGTGGCCTTTCCACGGCTGAATCTGGCCAGTTTCTACTTGTACGTCGGCGGGATGATCTTCTTTTTGCTCGTCCTAGTGCTCGGCGGCATCGACACGGGCTGGACCTTCTATCCGCCCTATAGCACGGACACCGCCGCGCCGGTGATTCTGGCCGTGGTGGGCGCGTTCATTCTGGGATTCAGTTCGATCTTCACGGGCATCAACTTCCTGGTCACTATCCACACGATGCGTCCGCCGGGTATGACGTGGTTTCGCATGCCGCTGTTCCTTTGGGCGTTGTACGGCACGGCGATCATCCAGGTGCTGGCCACGCCCGTGCTGGCCATTACGCTCCTGCTGTTGGGCGTCGAACGGATGCTGGGCATCGGCATTTTCGATCCCAAGCTGGGCGGCGACCCGATCATGTTCCAGCATTTTTTCTGGTTCTACTCCCATCCGGCCGTGTACATCATGATTCTGCCGGCGATGGGCGTGGTGACCGAGGTGGTGTCGGTCTTCTCGCGCAAGCATATTTTCGGCTATCAGTTCATCGCCTACAGCAGCCTGGGGATCGCGTTGATCGGCTTTTTGGTGTGGGGCCATCACATGTTTGTCAGCGGCCAGTCGCCGTTGGTGGGCATGATTTTCAGCGCCATGACGTTCGCCGTGGCGATTCCCTCGGCGGTGAAGGTGTTCAACTGGCTGGCCACCATGTATCGCGGATCGGTCGGGCTGTCGCCGCCCATGTGCTTTGTGCTGATCTTCATTTTTTTGTTTGGCATCGGCGGGTTAACGGGCCTGTTCCTCGGCGCGTTGGCCACGAACGTTCATGTCCATGACACGGCCTTTGTCGTGGCCCATTTCCACTACACGATGGCCGGCGGGGCGTTGATGGGGTTCATCGCGGCGCTTTACTACTGGTGGCCGAAAATCACCGGGCGGATGTACAGCCTTTGGCTCGGCCGGTTGACGGCCTTGTGGATTTTCATCGGTTTCAACTTGACGTTCTTCCCGCAGTTCATTATTGGGTCGCGGGGAATGCCGCGTCGGTACTTCGACTACACGCGGTTGTTAGAGCACCATCCCGAGTTCACGTCCTACCAGATTGTCTCGACGGTGGGCGGCTATTTGTTCGTCAGCGGCTTGGCCCTCGTGGCGTTCACACTGCTGCGGTCGCTGGCCGGGGGCCGCCGCGCGCCGGCCAACCCGTGGGGCGCGGCGACGCTCGAATGGCAATGCGACTCGCCCCCGCCGCACGAAAATCCGCCCGCCCCGGATCACGTGGGCGACTGCTACGACTTCGACGATTTCGCGTTCGACGAAAAAACCCAAGGCTATGTGAAGGTCCGATGAGCCATTCCCACCAGTCCGACGCCCACACGAACGACGCCGGCGGCGGGCCCGCGCGCGTGGCCCATCATTTCGACTCGGCCCGGCAGCAGTACGACTCGGCCAAGCTCGGGATGTGGATCTTCCTCGTTACCGAAATTCTCTTTTTCAGCGGGTTGTTCTGCTTCTATGCCGTCTATCGGGCGAATCATCCGGCCGATTTTGTGGACGGGCACCGGTTTCTCGACAAACCGCTGGGCGCGGCGAACACGGTCGTATTGCTTTTCAGCAGCCTGACAATGGCGCTGGCCGTCCGCGCGGCGCAGCTCGGACGCCGCGGGCCGCTCGTCGCGCTGCTGGCGATCACGGTCGCTTGCGGCGTGGGCTTCTTGGGCGTGAAAACGATCGAGTACAAGGCCAAATGGGACCATCGTCTCGTGCCGGGCCAGGAGCGGATCGAGCACTGGTGGACCGACGCGCCGGGCCCCGCGCCGCGCAAGGAATTTCGTCCCGACCTCCCGTACGTTCGCGAACACCTGGCTGAGGCGGGCTCGCCCGATTTATCCGACAACGAACTGGCCGCTCGGGTGCGAAACATCCGGTCGTTCATGGCGATCTACTTCGCCCTGACGGGTCTCCACGCGATACACGTTCTGGCGGGCCTCGGCGTGATCCTGTGGATTCTCGTCGGCTCGGCGCGAGGACGTTATGGTTCGGCCAATTTCACGCCCGTCGACATGGTGGGCCTCTATTGGCACCTGGTCGATTTGATTTGGATATATCTGTTTCCGTTGTTGTACCTGATTCACTAAATATCATTGTGAACGTCAAGCAAAATACCAACCCGAAGCGCAAGCGAGGGAAATTAAACATTTTTCCCTCGCTTGCGCTTCGGGTTGGTATGGATGTTGGTATGGATATCTGAAGGGTCCGAACGGGAGGCGTCGTCGTGAGCGCAAGCTACTTGTCAACAGGAACTGATTCAGGCGATCATGCCGGCGCCCCGCTGGCCCATGTCGTCGAGGTCCGCGTGTTGGTCGCGGTGTTCGCGGCCCTGATCGCGCTGACGGCCGTCACGGTGGCGGTGTCCTACTTCGACTTTGGCGAGTGGAACCTCGTGGTGGCCCTGGGCGTGGCGACGGTCAAGGCGTCCCTGGTAGCCCTGTGGTTCATGCACCTTCGTTACGACAGTCCGATTTACTCCGTTCTGTTTTTCGTGGCCCTCGTGTTTTTTGGCCTCTTCCTGGGAATCGCGATGCTCGACTCCGTGGAATACAATCCTGAAGTGCAACAATGGCAACAGCAGAACGCTCGTTAGATGCGCGAGAGATTTCGTCTCGGCCCGGCTTTCTGGCGGGTTGCCGGCGGCTGGTCCGGCCGGGACTGCTGGCCGCGGTTCTTCTGTCGATGGCCGCGGCCGCCGTGGCAACGCCCGGGCCGGTGGCCTGGCCACGGTTGATGCATGCGCTTTTAGGCACGGCCCTGGTGATCGCCGGCGCGTCGGCCGTGAACCAACTTCTGGAACGGCGAGCGGACGCCCAAATGGCGCGAACTGCATCGCGACCGCTACCATCAGGCCAGTGGACGACGGGGTCTGTAACCGCGTGGGCCATGTTCCTCTCGGTCGCGGGAATGGTCTATTTGGCCGTCTTCTTGCCGCCACCGGTCGCCCTGCTGGCCGGCGCGAGCTGGATTCTTTACGTGGCGGTTTATACGCCTTTGAAACGCTCGACCGCATGGCACATCCCGGTCGGTGCCCTGGCCGGTGCAATGCCCGTGCTGCTGGGCGCCGCGGTCGCGGGAGACATTTTCGCCCCGGCCCCGCTGGTTCTCTTCGGCGTTGTCTTCTTCTGGCAGTTTCCCCACACGGCGGCCATCGGCTGGTTGCATCGCGACCAGTACGCCCGCGGCGGCACGCGAGTCGCCGCCGTGGTCGATCCGACGGGCCGGTTGAGCGGCCGGCTGGCGGTCCTTGGGGCCGTGGGACTCGTGGTTGCAGGCGTGGCCTCGACATGGCTGCCCGCGACCGAATGGTCCTATGGACTATCAGCCGTCATCCTGGCGTTCGTGCCTCTTGCTCTGGCGATCCGATTTTTCAAGAGTCCCTCCGACGCGACGGCCCGGCCTTTGTGGCGTGCGTTGCTCTTCTACCTTCCGGTCGCCTTGGCTCTGAGCGCCCTGGCGGCGCGGGGATAGCGATCAGGCCAAGCCGATATGACTGGGCAAGTGAACATCGCGCCGCTTCCCGCGCGAGCGATTATGCGCTCGGTCGCGAGAAAGTATCTGGAGCATCTGGATGGTGCTCTTGGTTTCACCCAAACGGGCTAATAATCGGTGAACCAGCCGTCTACCAAGCAGCGGATGACGGCACAATGTTCTTCGTGGGTTTGTGTGTCCATACCGTCAATGTACACAAATTAAGTTATGTATAGCAGCGGTTTTGTACAATATACCATTGAATTCTAGAAAGTGTATTGTACAATATGAATTCAAGTATCGTACAAAATATCGCTTGATAAATTCAATAAATTATGTACAATACTCTTGCATCTTGTCGATGACCGGCATAGGATCGCATTAGGGGGCGAGGTTGAGTGTGATTCGCAAGGATGCCCGACGGTAATGCAAGAAAAGGACAAAGGACTATGATGGGAAGCTCCACTCTCGACATCTCGGAAGCCCGCAAGCAGTTTTCACAACTGGACAAGCGGCTGCGCGAGGATCGAGTGATTTGGATCACGCGCCACAACAAGAAAGCGTTTGCGGTTGTTGACACCGATCTCCTTCAGACGGTCCTGGAAACGATCGAGATACTATCCGATCCCGAAGCGCTTCAAATGTTCCAGGAAGGCTTGCGCGACATCCGAGCCGGCCGTCTACATGACCACGGGGATGTTAAAAGTGAGATTCTAAATGGCTTCACGGATCACGATCCAATGGACCACGACGGCGAAGGAGTCGCTAAAAAAACTTCCGCGGAAGGTCAGCAAGGGCCTGCTTGACAAGGCGGACCAGCTTGCTCAATGTGATGACCCCAGGAAGTACTGCAAACCGCTCACTGGACCACTTGAAGGTTACTACCGTATAACCTACGGCAGATACCGCGCCGTTTTTACTGTCACGGAAGAACGCTTAGCCACTGGCGACGTTCTCCTTCACCTGAGGGTGATTTTCGTTGTGGCCGGGATACGCAAAGAATTTGACAGACATGACGTGTACAACGTCGCGAAGAAACTTGTAGAGCAGGTACTCCCAGCCCTTTCAGAAGACATTGATGATTTTGAGTTGAGAGAGAAGGAGGCGGATTAGCTCACTCCTTCCTTGCACCGATCTACCGGCCATAAGGCGTCTGGCGGATCGTTTCGACCATGGCCCAGAAGTTCTCGAGCGGCGTGTCGAGCTGGACGTGATGGGTCGGGCCGATGATCAGACCGCCGTCCTTTCCGAGGGTTTGAAGCCGTAGCAGAACCTCGCGGCGGACGTCGTCGGGCGTGTCGAACGGCAGGGTTTTCTGCTCGTCGATCGATCCCCAGAAACAGAGCTTGTCGCCGTATTTCTTTTTGAGCGCGGCGGGGTCCATTGAGGCCGGCTGCACGGGGTTGAGCACGTCGAGACCCACCTCGATCATGTCGGGAATGATCGGCTCGATCATCCCGTCCGAGTGGTAGGCGATCTTGACGTTTGGGTTGATTCCTTTCAGAGCGGCGAAAAACTCGGCCCAGCGGGGCTTGAAAAAACGTCGCCACAAGGCGGGCGAGACCATCATGCTGTTTTGGGTTCCCACGTCGTCGCCCACCCAGATCATGTCGACGCCCAACTCGACGAGTCGCTTGGCGGCGGCCAGGTGATAGCGGTAGGGAATGTCCAACACGGCGTTTGCCCGGTCGGGATCCATCACGAAATCCGTCATGAGCGCGTCCATGCCGCGCAGGGCCCATGCCGTCTCGAAAATCGTCGTCACCGTGACGCCGACGATCCAGTATTCCGACTGGTAGTCGCGGACCAGACGCTCGGCTTCGGCGTACAACTCCGGGCGGTTGGGGTCGGGCGGGCGATAACTCGCAATGGCTTCGTCCTTGGCCAGCGGCGGCGAGTGGAACTCGGTGTAATAACCGTCGCCGAACGGCGTGGTGTACTCGGAAGGCCGCCACGCGACGCCCCATTCGTCGACGTATTCGCGTTTGCCCTGGTAGTACGAATTGGCCCAGCCGACGCTCGTCAGCAGCATGTCCTCGTCCAGGGCCAGTTCCAGGTCGTAAGGGTTTCCGCCGCCGTGCGGGTTATGTCCCGTGCCGCCGCTTTTTCCCAAGGTCTGTCGCAGGCGCGCCGCAAACTCAGGCGTGAAACTGATCTGCATCGGGCAATGATCGGGCGTTTCATGCCGCAGCGCCGTCGTCACGCGGTCGCGATGGTTCATGATGATTCGCTCCCAGGGTAGACGGTAAGGGCCTATTCGAAAACGAGGATAGTCGCCCTACCTCTAGAAAAAACGTCACACTCCGTTGAAAATATCCGGGAGCCCGTCCCCGTTTTCGAGTAGACAGTAGATACTACCCTATGCCGTCTATGAAAACAAGTCTTGCGCAAGCGACTTCCACCCCAGGGAGCAGCGGCGGTAGCGTCCCCGGCACAGTTCGCCGGCGATCAGTCCCAGGCGGCGAGGGATCGACTGCCGCATTCGGGCCTTGGCTCGAAAATGCGAGACTTTTTGCCGCAACAGGTCGAGGGCCCGGCCGTCGCGGAGCAGCCCGGCGTGTTCCGACAATCGGCGCAGGACGGCCTCGTGGTTGTCGGCCGTCCGGTCAAAGTCGTCGCGTCCTCGGCCGCGGATGCGCAGATAGTCCTCAAGGAGGCTTCGCTTCCGCTCGCCGATCTGTTGGCCCGCGTGCTGGCGATAACGCACCAACGGTTCGTCGATCGCGGCCAGCGGCGCGACGGCCGCGATCACCAGCGCGATCCAAGCGTCGTGAATCCAGCCGTCGGGAATCGGCAATACAAGATCGCGCCATCGGGCCCGAAACGCCACGGTGGCGCCCGTCACGACGTTGTGCCGCAGCAGGACGTCGAGTTCGCGGCCGGCGGCCATTCGCCGCCGCTCGCCGTGCCCGAAGCCGACGGTCCGCCAAAGATCGTGGTCCAACCGGCGGCCGTCGGCGTCGATCCGCTCCGCGTTCGAGAAGACCAGCCCCGCGTCGGGCCGCTCCGTCAAAGTCTGGTGCAGGCGGCGGACTTTATGCAACGCCCAGAGGTCGTCCTGGTCGGCCAGCACGATCAGTTCGCCGCGGCAGTCGGCAATCGCGCGGGCGAAATTCCGCGTCACGCCCAGCCGCGCCGGATTGACGGTCAAGCGAACTTGCATCGGAGCGGTAGCCGCAAAACGGCCCACTAAACCCGCCGTGCCGTCGGTCGAGGCGTCGTCGTGGATCACGAGTTCGTCGGGCAGACGCTCCTGCGCGGCGATGCCGGCGAGTTGCTCGGCCAGATAGCGCTCGCCGTTGCACGTACACAGCGCGACGGAAATCGAGGTTTCCGGCCGGCTCATGCGGCCCTCCGTGGAGAGCGAATCCGTCCGAGGAGTTGCTTCAGCCGTCGCCGCAGGCGGAGCGCCGGACCCCAGAGCGGATGCGATTCCAAAACGCCTTGCCGGGCGATTTCCCGCCGCAACTGGGCGACTTCCATCGCCAATTCCGCCCGCTCCATCCGGCCGAACACGGGATGGTCGGGATAGAGCGCGCGGTAGTCGAACCGCTCTTCCGGCAGGTGATGATCGTCTTGCGGATCGGCCAAGACGCGGCGCGGCAGCACGAGCGGCCGGCCCGACGCACGGCACGCCCGGCCGAGGCGGACCATTTCGTCGATGAGCCGCGCCAACCTCGGTCCGGCCGGCGCGCGGCACTCTAGCGCGTCGTGCAACAGCGTGTCTTGATGGAGCATTCGCGCGGCGGATGGGTCGGCCAGTTCGGCGATGACCCGATCGAAATGGGCCGCGGCCGTGATGCTCCAAGCCGCCTCGACGTAGTGCGGCCGGTTGTGGTAATCAAGCAGCGCGACCGGCAGACCGGCCAACATGCCCTCCAACTGGGCCGTCGACGGCGTGGCAATCATCGCGTCGACCGAGCGGAGCACGTGGACAATCTCCTTGCCGAACACGTCGCCCAAGCGGTTCTCCACGCCGATTCGCCGGGCCAGATCTCCGGTGAGCCGCCACGCGACGCGGACCGGCCGGCCGGCAAGCGTCGGATGCCGGTTGAGCCAATCCTTCAAGTCGGCCAGCGACCGCTCGACCGCGGCGGACTGCTCGGGCGTGAATCCGGCCGTTCGCGCGGTGACGACCAGCAGCCGAAAATCGCCGCGATCCGTTCGGCGGCAAGGCCCGTTTTCAATGAACCCATCGAGCCGCGGCAGACCGACCACTTCGCATTTGCCCAGGTTGCCCCACGACTCGAGAATCCGGGCTTGCGAACGGCCGGCGCAGGCGATTTTGTGGCACAAGCTGGGCTGCAGGAACGGCGCGGCCGGTTCGTCGCCCAGCGCGAACGTCGGGTTCTCCCACGTGTTGCGCCATTCGAGGATTCCATCGAGCAAATGGAGCGTGGGCACGCCACGCGAGCCCAGTTGGCGGACGGCGTCGACGGCGTGGGGCAGGGCCCGTTCGTCGCTGACGACGGCCAGATCGATGGAGTCCGCCGCGCGGTCGATCCACTTCGTCGGCGATCCGCACACCCACCGCGCGTCGATCAGTCCGCGCAACGGCGCGTACCACGGCTCGCGCTCGGCGCCGTCGATCAATAATATGCGGGGAGTGCTCATGGTCCTCAACCTATCCACGACTCACGCGGCCTGTTTGCGTCTCGGCAGCGGGACAAACGGCTCGCAACGTTCGCGGCGCCGCACGGCCCGGGCCACGAGGTGGCAGCGGTCCTCGACCGTGCATTGGATTTCCTCGAACCCGGCACGGCCGAGCAGAAACGTCATCAGCCGTTCGTCGAATCCCGTCTTGTGAACGTCCCAGTAGTTTCCGCCGTAATTGGCGGCCGTCGGATCGCACTCGCTCTGCCAGCCGAAAATACCGCAAATTCCGGCTCGCGCGTCTGAAAAGCCGTCGGCCCACTCGTCTTCGGACCAGACGGCCCGCCGATACTGCTCGATATGATACGGCAAATAGGGCACGATGACATGGACCCGGCCGCCCACCGCCAGCGCGCGAAACCACTGATGCAGGGTGTAGTCCGCCTCGGCCAGCGCCAGATGTTCGAGCATGTGACGGCTGTAGATCTCGGCAAGATTGCGGCAATGATCGGGCACTTCCCAGGCCCGGCATACGAGATCCACCGTCTCCAACGGACGGACGTCGCAGCCTAAATGGCCTTCGCGCGTTTTTCGGCCGCACCCCACGTTGAGTTTCGCGCCCGCGGGCATGACGGGCTTTTTGAGGAACAGCCGTCGGGATCGCCGAGGGACACGGTATATCTCGCAACCCAACGCGCCAAGAACGCGACGGATGATATGCTTGGCGACGGACCGCATGTTCTTCTCCTTCGCGTTTGCTCGAAAAAAACATCCGAGCCTATCTTGATGGAAACGCTATCCGACGCGGCGGACGCACTCCGCCGGGGGATCGATTTCGTCGACGTTCTCCGGCGCCAGCCCGAAGCGGCCGCGCAATTCACCGGGAACGCAATGTCCCCGAGCGCGAATCAACTCATCGACCATCAGCGGATTCTGAAAATCGGACAGGTTCCACTGATTGGCGACGACGTGAAACAGGTAGGACAGCCGCGTGGCGTCCAGCGCCGTCTCTCGGCCGAGGCGCCCTTCGGCGGCCGATAAATCCTTATCCAACGGCCGATCCTGCCGCGATTCGTCCCAGAGCAACGTGCCCAGCGCCACCACCGGAATCTCCCAAACGAGCGCCTCGTGCAGGGTATTCGAGTTGACGCCGACAACCAGCTTGCACCGGCCCGAGGCAAGCAGTTCGTTCGTGTCGATTTTCTGGTCATTGGAGATCAAGCGGTTGCGGCAATCGCGGAAATGCAAGAGGGATTCCAGGTCGTTTTCGTCGCGGGGATGCTGTTTGAACAAGACGGGCAAGGGCAAGCGGGCCGCCTCCACGTGGTCGACGCACGCCTGCGCGAAACGAACCGTGCCCGCCGGCTTGTCACTGTACAGGTCCTCGAACGGCGAATGGGAATATCGCAAATTGAAGTCCGTGGCCAATTGCAGGGGAAAAAGAATGAACGGCTGCTCGAATCGCCTCGCCGCCCGGGCAACCCGGCTTTCGTCCAGCCGAAGGCGGAACAGCCGTCGCATCCGTTCAAGATGACGGCGGACGATTTGCTCGCGCCGCGCGTCCAAGGCGTGAAAACGATAGTTCTTGGCCACGTGGCTTCGCGCGTTCGCGCCCCATTCGCTGATTTGGTAAGAGGAACGCGGAAGCCAGCCGTGCTCCATGATCAACGGCGGTTTGAGGGACCGATATCGAATGTTTTTTCCCGACCAGTCGATCGTGAGGTCGGCCTGCTCGGGCGGACAGCGATTGACCAGGCACCCCAGCTCGTTCATGCTTGCGCAGAGCGACTGGAAAGCGTGCTTCATCCGCAGATTTTCCCTGCTTGTACGAGTCGAGGGGTAAAAAAGCGAGGGAGGAGGCTGCCGCTCCGCTTGCGGAAAACAGACGGTCGTCGCGTCGGCCAACAACGAGGGATCCGTCGGAGCAAGGTAATCCCGGAGACGTTCCATCGCGCGATCCGGCATGTACTGGAGTCCCACCGATTCCAGCGCCTTGCGCGCAACCGCCGTCAGTCCGAGGGCTTTCACGATCGCTCTGGTGAATCGTCTCAAAATCATGATCTTCCTTTTGTCCCTTGGCCGCGTCGTTTGGTCACGTCGGGAACGCCGGGCAAGAAGCGGAATTCCTTGTCTCACGCGGCCGCCGCGCTCGCGGCCGCCCGGCGACAGACGGCGACGAGAAAACAACGCTCTCCCTGGTCGTCGAATTCAAAATTGACGAACCGGTTCTGAAAAAACAACCGCTCGACGCGGAATCCAGCCTCCCGCAACAACGCCTCGAACGTCTCGGAGGCGTAATGGCGGCAGTGATAAGGGAACCGGCTCGGATCGAACGGCATGACCTCTTCATTCGGCGTGGAACAAACGAGCGTTCCCTCGGATTTCAACCACCGGCTCGCGCGGGCCAATAATGGTCCGGCCTCGCGAAGATGCTCGATCAATTCAAAGCACGTCACCACGTCATACTGGTCGTCGGGCAGATCGATGGATAGGCAGTCGGCGACGAGATACTCGATATTCGGCATGGTGTAGTGTCGTTTCGCGTAGCGAATGGCGTCGGGGCAGACGTCCAACGCGAGGACTTTTCCCGACGCAGCCTTTTCGGCCAGCATGGTGGAGCCATACCCGACGCCGCAGCCGAGATCCAAAACCGCGTCGGCGGGTCGGACGGATTGACACGCCAGGCGATAGCGATTGACGTGGTCGCCCTGGATGAACTGCAGCGACGGCGCGATTTGACGTTCGCCGAACGACATGCCGTGCAGATCCGCGTAAAGGATATCGAGTTTTCGTTCCACGCCGCGGAGCGATTTCTTCACGTCGCGCAATTCGGCCCGAAAGTCGCTTCGGAGCTCCTTGTGGAGTTTCGCGGCGAGTCGGCTCGGGCGGCGCTCCGAGATGGCCCCGAAGAATTTCCGAAACGCGTCTCGCGCCGTTTTTAGAAACGCCCGACCAAATAATGTGATTTTCACGGCGTTGTCCCCGGAACTTTGACGGAGGTTGCACGGTTTCCAATAACGCTTTCACGCGGCCCGGTCGACGACGTCCCAGCGCGCGTCGATTTGGTGGGGCGCTCCGGCCGGCCGGGCGCCGCCCACCTCGATGGAACACGCCGTCTGAATCCAGTCATAATGCCGGGTCATGTCCCTCGACATCAACAAGGCGGCCATCTGGTACACGCCCGGATTCAACGCGAGGCGGTCGATTTGGACAAGGATGGTCACCCGCTGGCCTTCGGCGAGGGAAATGTCGTGGGGCCTGACGAAGTTGTTGCACTCGGCCACCATTTCCCCGGCGATGGTCGCAAAGACGAGATCAACGACGAGGGCTCCCATGGCGCGATTCGCGATGACGTC
>DATECS010000225.1:0-7509 GCA_035286785.1 Thermoguttaceae bacterium
CGGGAACCCAGAGATCCAACGTGCGGCAGCGGACCACGTCGATCGAACCGCCGGCTAGAAAACCAGCCAACGCAAGTCCGTCGATCGGCATCGGCACGGGGCCCATCGCGGCCGGCAGACAAACTGGGTTGCCCCCCAGCGCGACGGCCAGCGGCGTCGGCTCGCCCGCCTTGCGATAGGCCGCCAGCAGTTCGGCCAGCGGCTCATATGGTGCAACATGGAGAACCAACTCGCGCCGCGAATGGATCGACAACTCGGCATGGCCCAGCCACGCTCGGCCCGACGCCGGATCCCGCGAACCGATCTGGCCCGTCGTGATCGTGCGCCGGGCCATGTCGGGACCATCGCACGGAACGGGCAGTTGCTGAAGATCGACGTCGTCGCCCAACCGAACGACTTTCTGGCACGACCCGACCCGCGCCGGGCGTGGGGCGAATTTCGCAAGGGCCCCGTCCACGACCTGAGCCACGGACTCGCACGCCGCCGCTCGGACGCTTTGCGCCGCTAGGAGTCGCCCAAGCCGCTCGGCAACTTCCTCGGGCGAGGCAACTCCCAGAGCCCGACAAATCCGCTCCTCGGTCGCCAACAAACCAGTCACGCAGGGAACGTCGTCCCCCCCGAGATTTCGATGGAGTCGAGCCGCTTCCGGCATATCGGCCGTAGCGTCGCCCGAGCGCAATTGGCCCAAACGGTCCAGTTCTTCGAGAAAATCGGCCAGGGTCGCATAAGACATGGCTCTATTGTAGGATGGGAAGCCGAATAGGAAAAAGGGGGCGGAAACCGTAGGCCGGGTCATGACCCGGCACGTGTAGTAGAATTGCCGACCAGCATCGCCGGGTCACGACCCGGCCTACGAAGTGGTCCAGGGCCCGCAACCATGAATCCACTCCTGAACGTCTACTCCCTGCCAAAGCTGGTCGATGAGAAAGAACTCCGCGACGGAACCGTCGTGGTGATCGATGTGCTTCGGGCCTCGACCACGATCGTCACCGCGCTGGCGGCCGGGGCACGAGAAGTGGTCCCCTGTCAGGAGATCGACCAGGCGCGGGCCGCGGCCGCCGAGTTCGCGCCGGATGACGTGCTGCTGGCCGGCGAGCGACACGCCCTGCCGATCGACGGATTCGACCTGGGCAACTCGCCCGACGATTTCACGCCCGAGACGGTTCACGGCTGTTCGATTGTCTTCACCACGACCAACGGCACCTGGGCGCTGGCTCGGTGCCGACTGGCCCAGCGCGTGCTTCTTGGCTCGTTCGTCAACGCCTCGGCGGTGCTGGATCGCCTCGTGGGTGTCGAGCAGATCCACCTGCTTTGCGCGGGCACCGATGGACAGATGAGCTACGACGACGTTCTCTGCGCGGGCCTCTTGGTCGAGCGGCTCCGTCAACGGGCCGAAATCCCCTACAAGCTCAACGCCGAAGCCATTACGGCCGGCGAGACGTGGCGTCACGCCTTTGCGCTGCCGATCACCCTGGGCGCCGAGCCGCTTCGGCCCGAGCGCCTCGCCGCAAAGCTCCGCGAGAGCTTGGGCGGCCAGAACCTGATCGACGCGGGCCTCGACCACGACATCCTGACCGCCGCCCAGTTGGACCGCTTCGACCTCGTCCCGGAAATGGACCCAGCAACGATGTGGATCACCGCGGGCAAAAGGTAGGGTGGGGCGATGATCGTCCGCGATAAGGTTTAAAGAACCGTAACGCTTTCCGGGACGGTCATCGCCCCACCATGATCACTTACGGGGTCGAGGTTGGCTTCTTTCTCTCGAAGAGCGTGGAATAGTCGCAGCCGCATCCCGCGACCGGCAGCCAGAGTCCCACGCCGATCGCCGATAAGCCGACGAGGACGTAGATGATGCGCGTCACGACGCCCGTCACGCCGAACAAGTAGCCAATCAAGTCGAATTCGACCAAGCCGATCAGGCCCAGGTTAAGTCCGCCGAGAATTAACAAGGAAATGCCTATCACGGCCAACGGATGGATTTCTTGCATAATTCGATGCTCCTAAAAAACAGCAGTGTACGAAGTAGGTCAATATGCGCGACAGACCGGAATTCGTCCGGCCAGTTGGTCCACCGCCCATGCACCGATTCCGTGAACGCGCGGACAACACTTCCAGCAAATCTCAACGACCGCCGGCGGGCCGAACCACCCGACTGAAATCGTCCGTAGTCATCAAAATTATTTCACACACCACGAGGGCGGAAAGTGCGAGGAGAGGCGGGATGGGCTGTTTATTGACAGTTTTGGTTGTCACAATTGAAGTTGCGAACGGTCAAGAATTCCAGCCCCGCAACAGGACATTTTGCGCCGCCGAGAAACGCATTCGCTATTTCGAATGCCCAAAGTAAGTGTAGGGTGCGTCTGGGCGCACCAATTGTAGGGTGGGGCGATCGAAGCGAACGGAAATGCATCCATACCGCATCCACGCTGCAGAGCTTCGATCGCCCCACCAAACACGCTGCCTACTGCCCTCTGCCTGCGTCTACTGCCGCATCCCCACATGGTCCCACGGCAGCGATTCATCCGCCTCGCGCGGACGGTGAATCAGAGCATCTACGTCGATTTCCGCCTCGGCTAGCGTCTGCCACCACGCGGCGACGTCGAGCCGTTCGCTCCAGGCGTCGAACCGCGCGCCGCGCCGCCAGACGGTTTCGATGGCCCGGGCGGCGCGGCGGTCGGCCCGGCCCAGTACGCCCTCCAACAGGCTGCACTCCACGTCGTGGCACTTGACGTAAACGCTCCGCAGCCGCTTGCGGCGGACGAGGAACCGATGGGCCTCGCGCAGGTAGTCACGCGATTGCATCGGCTCGCGCTCCAGCGGCGTGTGCGGCTTGGGCACGAAGTTCGACACGGCGACCGTCACCTGGGCCAGGCGGCCCGAGACTTCACGACCCAGCCGCGAAAGGTTCTCGGCCATGTCGATGATTCCGGCTAGGTCATCTTCGGTCTCGCCGGGCAAGCCGCACATGAAGTAGAGCTTCACCCGGTCGAACCCCTCGGCGAACAACCGTCGGCAGCCCTCGAAAAGATCCTCGTTCGTGATGTCCTTGCCGATCCGTCGGCGCATCTCTTCCCGGGCCGCCTCGGGCGCGATCGTCAGCCCGCCGTGCCGGTCGGTCGTCAACAGCTCGCCGAGCACCTGCAATTGTTCGTTCACCCGCAGGCTCGGCACGGCGATACTCACCCCCAGCGGACGGAGCGCGGCCTGCAACTCGCTCAAGAGCTGCTTCAGATGCGGATAGTCGCTGGTGGAGAGCGACAGGAGTGAGATTTCGTTGTGGCCGGTGGCGTGGTACGAATCGAGCGCCGCACGGACGATTGTTTCGACCCGGCGGAATCGCACGGGCCATTTCAACCGCGAGCTTTGGCAGAAGCGGCACCGCCAAGGGCAGCCTCGCATGATCTCGATGGCGATCCGGTCGTGGGTGCATTCGACGTTGGGCACTACGGGACGGCAGGGCAGGGGGGTGGCGTCGAGATCGCGGACCACCGCCGGCTCGATCACCTCAGGCAGGCCGGGGCGAACGGGTCGCGGGCGGCCGGTCGCCGCGTCCGGCTCGTAGAACCGCGGGACGTAGACGTGCGGCAATTCGGCGGCCAGCGCGGCCAACGCCTCCTCGCGCGAGCGGCCTCGCTGCTTTTGGTCGATCCACGCCTCGCACACGGCCGGAAGCATCTCCTCGCCGTCGCCGATCACGAACAGGTCGATGAACGGGGCCAGCGGCTCGGGCGTGACTGCGTAAGGACCGCCGGCGATCACCAGCGAATGCTCCTCGGTCCGCTCGATCGCGTGAATCGGCACGCCGCCCAGATCGAGGATCGTCAGGACGTTCGTGCCGCATAACTCATACTGAAGCGAGAACCCCAGCACGTCGAACTGGGCCAGCGGAGTGAACGTTTCCAGACTGTAAAGCGGCAATCCTTCACGACGGAGCAATTGCTCCATGTCGGGCCAGGGGGCGAAGACCCGTTCGCAGGCCCAGTCGCCGCGCCGGTTCATCGCGTCGTAGAGCACGTGGAGTCCGTGGCAACTCATACCGATCGAATAGGCGTCGGGAAACGCCAGACAAAATGTTCCGCGAACCGTGGCATGGTCGCGCACCACCGCGTTCAATTCCCCGCCGATGTATTGGCCGGGCGTCTGGATGCCGGCCACCAAATGCCGGGTAATGCGATCTTTGAGCGACTGATTGATCATTCCCCCAAGATACCACATCGCCCGGGGTTTTCGTAGGGTGCGTCCGGACGCACCAAGGTGTAGTTGTAGGGTGGGGCGATCGAAGCGAGCGGAAAGGCATCCATGCCGTATCGACCCGACCGAGCTTCGATCGCCCCACCATGCGGTGTCGTACGGTTCCGGTGGGGCGAGAACGGCGGATAGCGTCAATCGGCCGAGAACGTCACGCGACCGGCAACAGGTCATGGGCGGCGCGACGCTCGCCCCACTCTACCTTGCTACCGGCCGGTGCAACCATGCTTGTGTGCTCCACCTACTGCTTTCTCTTCCGCGGCGTCTTGGCCGGCAAGAGCGGCGAGGTAAGTTGCTCGTAGAGACCAAAAAGGTATTCTACCCGGGTCCGCTCGTTGGCGAACGGTTGCGAGCGATAGCACTGGTCCACGGCCCGATCGAGCTTGGCGTGGGCCTTGACCAGATCGGCGGGCATGGAAAGCGGGTCGTACAGATCGGCCAGACTCGCCTCGGGATAAGCGTCGCGGACATCAAGCACTCGCCGAGCCGCTTCTTCCACCGCCCGGCGCTTCGCCTCCGACACGTCTTGAGGCCAAGGATAATTGTTATAAACCAGCTTGGCGGAATAGCGATAGTCGGACTTGAGCCGCCCTCCCACTTGCCGGACCCAAGCCATATGCATGGCCGAGCTAAGCATACCGAAGTGAAACAGGCTTGCCTTGGGCATGATGAACACCAGATCGCTACAGAGCATTTTTGGACGCATGAAGCCCATTGGTATGAACCGGCGTCGTTCGGAAGAGACCTTTGGTATTAGCAAGTAGGCGTTCTTCGGCATGTTTTCAACGTGGAATCGAGTCGGACATTCAGCAATTTTCCGAGTCGGTTTACTCTTGCTGGCAAGCCGAAACACTCTCACTGCTTCGACACGCTGCATAGCCAAGGGCATCTTTCGGAGGACGTCGGGCGGACATTCACCCAACCAGAGACACCATCGCGGCGACCGGTTGATGAACTCGTGCGAGCCGTACCATCGACGGAAGAATTTCTTGCTGCGAGGTTCCGTTTTAATGAAGGCGGCCTTTTCCTTGTCCGTGAACAGATAGTTGCCGTCGTCGATTGGTTTATTCCCGATGCCTATCTCAGGGACGTCGCACAGGGGAGAGCAACGGTTCACGATAGCCACGTTTGGCCCATCGACCAAATAAGGATTGATGCTGGCAACGATTCGTTCGGCCGGTTCGCCTTGGATCGACTCGTACTCAAACAGTCGTCGGCGCCGAGCTGGTTCGATGCCGAAACCAATAATCACCACGTGGACGTGGGCCTTGCCCCGGGCCTCGCTGTCCCAGGCGAACGTGCGATGGGCAAAGTGGATCGATAGGGCGTGCCTCCGGAAAAGGTGGCCCCAAAGAACACCCACCTGCTCGCCTTGCGAAATCGAGTTGGTCGAAACAAAAGCGACCGTGATCGACGTGCCCTCGATATAGTCGGCCGCCTTGAAGTACCAGCACGTCACGTAGTCCAACAACCCCGCGTTCTCGACGCCCGCCGCGATATCGCGCAATTCCTCGCGTTGGGTGTTCGTCTGGTACTTCGCGCCCACGAACGGCGGATTGCCCAGCACGTGCGTGCATTGTCCCGCCGGCAGCACCTCGTTCCAGTCGATTCGCAGCGCGTTGCCGTGGCGAATGTGAGGACTTTTCAAAAGCGGCAATCGGGCAAAATACCGGCCGAATGTTTCGCCCAGAAGCAGATTCATCTGGTGGTCCATCAGCCACATGGCCACTTCGGCGATCCGGGCGGGCCACTCTTCGATCTCGATCCCGTACATCTGGTCAACGTCTACCTTGACCAGCGTCCCCACGTCGAGCATCTTTTGCGTATCCCCCCGACCGTGCTCGAGCCGCTTGAGAATTTCCAGTTCGAGCTTGCGCAACTCGCGGTAGGAAACCACAAGGAAATTGCCGCAGCCGCAGGCGGGGTCCAGCAGCCGCATTGACGCCAGCCGATCGTGCAACGCACGGAGCTTGCGGCGGTCGTGCTTGGCTTTTTCGAGTTCGGCCCGCAGATCGTCGAGAAACAGCGGCCCGATCACCTTCAGAATGTCTCGCTCGCTCGTGTAATGGGCCCCGATCTGGCGACGCTCCTTGGGCTCCATCACCGCCTGGAACAACGCGCCGAACACGGCCGGTGAAATGCGGCTCCAGTCAAACCGCGTACAGGCGATCAACCGGTTGCGCATGTCGCGATTGAACGCGGCGAATCGAAGCGACTCGGCGAACAGGTCGCCGTTGACGTAGGGCAACTCGGCCAACTCCTCCAGTAAGTTCTTCTGCCGACGGTCCTTCGGCGCGTCGAGCACTTGAAAGAACTGGGCCAGTTGAGGTCCGAGGTCCGAGCCGTCGGGTTTCGTGTGATTTTCGATGAAGAGTTTGAAAGTGTCACGCTCGAAAATGCCCGTGTCATCGGCAAAGAGACAAAAGAGGACTCGCACCAACATCCGTTCGAGCTCGTGGCCTGAGTAACCGCCGGCCTCCAAGGCATCGTGCAGGTCGCCCATGATCTGGACGGCCCGGATGTTGATCGGGTCTTCCGCCTCGAACTTGTGCTGTTTGTAGCCTGGGATAAAACCGAAATGGCTGATGTTCCGGTGGAATTCGGCCAAAGGAAACTGAACGGTGGTTCCCTCTTCCAGGTCGTGCAGGGCGATCTGGGCGAAATCCGACACGATCACGTATCGGGGCACTTCGTCCACGCGGCCCTCGCGTTGGAGATCCTGCACGTAGTCCATCGCCTGTGAATGGGCCTTGCCGAGATCCTTGCCGCGGCTCTTGTGCTCGGCGAGCAGGACGCCCTTCCAGAACAAGTCGATAAAACTGTAGCTGCCGGCCAGCCCACGCACGGGCTCCTCGAAACTGGCCACGTGCCGCCGCGTGAGGCCGAAGACCTTGAAGAACTCATTCCAGAACGTTTGGGCCTCAGCCCGTTCGCGCTCGCCGCCGGCCCATTCGCGCGAGAAGGCGATCGCCCGGCTTCGAATCTCGTTCCATGAAATGGGCATCGAGGAAAGCCTTCAGTGGAGGAATAAACGCAACCGGCCCGACGGTTCAGCTTGCCCCGATTATACGTCCGATCCGCGTCATGAGAAGAGCGGTCGAGTAGTCTTGTAGGGTGGGACGATCGGAGTGGGCGGAAAGGCATTCACATCGTATCGACCCGACCGAGCTTCGATCGCCCCACCACGTCTATTACTTATACCTATCTGAGGTCGTCCGGGTATTCAGGCTACACAAGAAAACCGAGCCGCGACCGTGAGGG
>DATECS010000226.1:0-2682 GCA_035286785.1 Thermoguttaceae bacterium
CCACGCGCCAGGCCCCTACGCCAAGGCGCCCGAGCCGTATAAAGACATCACGCCGATGGACATGCTCACGTTCCCCAACAGCCGCGACTTCGGGCTGCCGGCGTTCGTTCCCAACAACGTGGCCGCCTGCGCGGTGATCCACTGGGATATCCTCAAGGCGTTCGACAACTGCGCGCCGACGTTCGACAAGCTGTTCGGCGAAAACGAGACGGGCATCTGGGAAGACGTGCTCGAGAGTCTCGAAAAGGACGAGGACGGGCCGCAAATCAACCTGCGCAACGAGCTGATCGCCCTCCTCGAGCCGCACGTCACGGCCGTGACCAGCTATCAGCCGGAAATCACGGCCACGAGCGAACGGCTGCTGTTCCTGGTGAGGATCAAGCCGGGCAACGAGGAGAAGGTGATCGCCGGGCTGCGCAAGTGGTTGCGCGAGGACGACCCGACGATCCGCCGCCGACAGTTCGAGGGGCTCGACATTTGGGAATCGGTCGAGCCCAAGTCGCCCAAGGCCAGCGCGGCCCCGACGATCACGCTGCCAGTCTACACGCCTGACAAGACGGCCGACACGCCCCGCAAGGAGCACCGTCTGCGCCGGGGCGACGACGAGGAGCAGGCGTTGCTGCCGCACCGCTCGGTGGCCGTTTTTCAGGGCCACCTGCTGATCGCGTCGCACTACGATTATCTGACCGAGGTGCTCACCCAGGCCAAAACGCCCGACCCCGTCTCGGAGAGCATGGACTTCCGCCTGGTGGGCGCGCGCATGGAGGCGATCGGCGCGGACGAAGGCTGCCTGCGGAGCTTCTCGCGGACCGACGAGGAATTTCGGCCGACCTATGAGTTGATCCGCATGGGCAAGATGCCCGAGGCCGAGACAATGTTCGCCCGAATGCTCAACGCGGCGATGGGTCCGGCCAAACGCGGCAAGGTCCGCAAGCAGCAGATTGAGGGCAAGGAGATGCCCGACTTCCAAGTCGTCCGCCGCGCGTTGGGGCCGGGCGGGACGTTCGGCAAGACGGAGAAGGACGGGTGGTTTGTGGTGGGGTTTGTGCTGGAGAAATGAGGGGCGGGGGACGGGGATTTCCACCGTCGCCATGCGACGGGCGTCAATGAATAACGATCCCGCGTCCGTGGGTTAAAACCCACGGCTATCTCATCCAGCCGCTACGCGGCGAGCATTGCCCATGCCGTGTTCGGCCAAAGGGGGCCGCTCATGCTTCGGGTGGATGCGGTAGAATCGCTCTTGCCCCTTTTCGGGCTTCTCGCTATTCTCCGCACCTCCTTGAGTCGGATTGCGCGTGACGAACCAAGAAATACACTCGAAAACGCGACTTTTCGGTCGGCAACGGCGTCTGGCGGCCCTGCTGGGCGTCGGCTTGTTATGCCCGTTGGGACTGGCCGCCGTGTTGCATCCGAACGGGTGCGGATACGGCACGCACCAGCAGTTGGGCTTGCCGCCGTGTACGTTCGAGGTGCTTTTTGGACGGCCGTGCCCAAGCTGCGGATCGACCACGGCGTTTGCCTGCCTCGTGCGGGGCCACGTCGGCGCCGCCCTGCGGGCGAACGTCGGCGGGACGGTTTTCGCCGGGTTGTGCGTCGTGGCCGGGCCGTGGTTGCTCGCGTCGGCCGCGCGGGGCCGCTGGATCGCGTGGACGCCCAGCGGGCCTTGGGTCGCGGTCATTGCGGCGGCGATTGCCGGCGTCATGGTGATGGACTGGGTGATACGACTGTGGTGCGGGGGACGAGGGATGGGGGGGTAGGAATTTTGTCAGGACGGGGCACACGACGGACGCACGTTGCTTTTCTGGAAAATACACAACGCCGTTCCTAGGCTGTTGATGAGGTATTCAGGATGAAGACGCTTTCCACACGTTCCGTTCGGCTGGCCGCGCTGTTGATCCTTTCGACGGCGGCGATCGGTTGCCAAGGCCCTCTGTTCTCCGCCATGTACATGCTCGGCTACGGCGACACCCAGGCCGAATACAAGGGCCTCCAAGGCAAGCGGGTCGTGGTGGTTTGCCGGCCGATGGTCGAATTGCAGTACAGCAACATGAACGCCTCGAAAATGATTTCGCACGAGATCGTCGCGCTGTTGCGCAAGAACGTCTCCAAGATCGACGTGGTCGACAGCCAAAAAGCCGATGAATGGCTCGACAGCAACAACACCGAGGAATTCGCCGAGATCGGCCGGGCGTTCGAGGCCGACTTCGTGCTCGGCATCAATCTGCTCGACTTCGGCGTCTACCAGGGCCAGACCCTCTATCGCGGCAAGGCCGGCTACGAACTCCAGGTGGTCGACTGCAAGACGGGCGAGATCGTCTTCCAGAAATCGCCCGACCAGTGCGTCTGGCCGTCCAATACGGGAGTGCCGACCTCCGAGAAACCCGAGTCGCAGTTCCGCCAGCAGTTTGTCGGCATCCTGGCCGGCGAGATTGCCCGGTGCTTCTATCGCTTCGACCACCGCGAACATTTTGCCACCGACTCGATGGCGTTCGAGTGATTTCCAAGGTAGGGCGATTTCAAGGGTAGGGTGGGGCGAGGGTTGCATTACCAAGAACTTTCGCTCGCCGCAAAACGTTCCTGGCCGAACGACCCTGTTCCGCCGTTCTCGCCCCACCGGAGCCGACGCGGCGCATCTTGGTGGGGCGATCGAATCGCGGCCGCGTCGTTCTCGACCACCGCGCG
>DATECS010000227.1:0-5182 GCA_035286785.1 Thermoguttaceae bacterium
GGCCGTGGTTTTAACTTTTTACAAAATGGTGCGTCTAACGAGCCGTGGACATGGCACCCAACACCTGTTGCACCTATCTGGCAACAGCTTGCGGTCCCCATGCCGGTAAGACATATTGGGTATCATGTCCGATGAACGACCCCCCAATCACGAAAACCCTCCTCACCCCGACCCTACGACGCTGGAGGCTTCCGGTATATTCCGGGTAATCGACGCCGCCGCCAATCGGGCCCGCGAAGCGCTTCGCGTGCTCGAAGATTATGTCCGATTCGTGTTGGACGACCGTCACCTGACCGAGCAGTTCAAGCGGATTCGCCACGAAATGGCCGCCGCTTTGGCGCCGATCGACGTCCCGCGGCGGCTCGCCGCGCGCGAGACCCAGGCCGACGTGGGAACCACCTTGTCTACTGAAACCGAGCAATCCCGCGACCGGCCCGAGGCCGTCCTGACGGCCAATTTCTGCCGTCTGCAGGAATCGCTGCGGAGCCTCGAGGAATTCGTCAAGCTGGTTGAGCCTCGCTCGTCGTCGGCGTTGGAATCATTGCGCTACCGCGGCTACACGCTGCAAAGGGCCGTGGACATCACGCGGCGAAGCATCGAACGGCTCGCCGACGCGCGGCTTTACGTCTTGCTGGACGGCCGGGCCACGCTCGATGAATTCGACCGGCTGGCCCGCGAGTTGGTCGCCGCGGGAGTGGACGTTCTGCAACTGCGCGACAAGCGGCTCGACGACCGGACGCTTTTGGCCCGGGCCCGGCGACTGCGTGAAATCACGCGGGGTACCGCCACGTTGTTCGTCATGAACGACCGGCCTGACCTGGCGCTTTTGGCCCGGGCCGACGCGGTGCATCTCGGCCAAGAGGATCTGCCGGTCAAGGAGGTTCGTGCCCTGGTCGGTCCGACGATGCTCCTCGGCGTGAGCGTACATAGCCTCGACCAAGCACGGGCGGCCGTGCTCGACGGGGCCGACTACCTGGGCGTCGGGCCGACGTTCACCTCGGGCACGAAGTCGTTCGAGCATTACCCCGGGCCCGAGTTGTTGCAAGCGGTGGCTGCCGAGATTCGCCTGCCGGCGTTCGCCATCGGGGGCATTCACCGCGGCAATCTGGCGCAGGTTCTGGCCACCGGGATGACGCGAGTCGCCGTGAGCGGGGGGATTTTGGACGCCGCGAATCCCAGGATCGCCGCCGAAGAATTGCGGACCGCACTGTTTCCCGGCGAGCCCTAGCAAAAGGGGACTGGCTCCGTCGCCTTTGCAAATGTATCCCTGCCAACACGGTTCGTGGCGACGGTGCCTGTCCCCTTTTTGCGACGGACCACTCGCACACTACGGGAAAAAGGGGGACAGGCACCGTGGCGGGGACATTTTTGCCGACACCACGTTTATTAAGGCCACGGAGCCAGTCCCCCTTTTTCCCTTAAGAGCGCGGCTCGGTTTTTGGTCGCTCTTCCAACAGATTTTCGATCGTCGCGCGTATTTCGTCTTCCAGGCCCGGGCCGTAGCCGACCCAAACTTTGCGGATCACGCCCTTGCGATCGAGCACGAAATTGGTTGGGAAACCCATTTGGCCGGCCAGATCTTGGAAGGCGTCTTGCGTGGTTTCGTTCGGATCGGTGTAGACGGGCAGGTCGAGATTCAACCGGCGGAGCGTTTCTTTCGTGTTGGCGGCCAGCGACACGGGATCCTCCTCGCCGCACGAAACGGCCAACAGGACGAAATCCTCCCGGGAAGCCAACTGCCGATGCAACTCGGCCGTATGTGGCAATTCGGCAAGGCACGGTCCGCACCACGTGGCCCAAAAGTTCACCAGCACGACCTTGCCCTTGAGGTCGGCCAGCGTGATCGGCTCTCCACGATCGGCGAAGGGGACTACTTCGAGGGCGGCGAGCGGCTTGCCGACCGCCGCGTTGGGCGACACGCAGCCTCGCATGAGAAACGGCAGCAACAGGCCCGCCGCGATCACGATCAGCACGATCGTAAGACAACCGTTAAGGGTCCGGCGATCGCCGCCGCGCGACACGTTTGCTTGAGGTGCGTCCATTGCATGTCCTCCGATAGCTGTAAAGGGGACTGGCTCCGTCGCCCCGACAAAACTCAACCCGGCCCATTCGCTCCACGGCGACGGTGCCTGTCCCCTTTTGCGACGGACCACTCGCACACTACGGGAAAAAGGGGGACAGGCACCGTGGCGGCGACGTTCTTGCCAATACTACGTCTGTTAAGGCCACGGAGCCAGTCCCCCTTTTCCCCTATTCGCCGGATTGGACCGAGGTGCGCCAGCGGGCGAGGTTTTCGAGACAGACCAACGCTCCGGTGACGACGGTTTTTTGCGGGTCGGCGGCCACGCGGACGGGCAAGCCGGTTTGCTCGGCCAGGTATCGGTCCAGCCCGCCGAGCAGGGCCCCGCCGCCGCACAGCACGATTCCGCGATCGACCAGGTCGGCGGCCAATTCGGGACTGCATCCGTCGAGCACGGCTTTCACGGCGTCGAGGATTTCTTCGAGCGGGTCGGCCAGGGCGTGGCGGACTTCTTCGCTCGTGACGCTTGCCGCGCGGGGGAGCGAACTGGCCGCGTCGACGCCGCGGATTTCCCGGGCCGTTTCGCGGGCCAGGGGGACGGCGCTGCCCACGTCGATCCGCAGTTGCTCGGCCGCCGCCGTGCCGACACGGAGACCGTGGCGGCGGCGCAAGTAATCGACCACGGCCTGGTCCATCCGGTCGCCGCCCGTGCGGATGGACCGGCCGGCCACCATGTCGCCGAGGCTGAAGACGGCCGTTTCGGTGGTGCCCGCCCCAATGTCGCAGACCATGCTGGCCACGGGCTCGGCCACGGGCAGGCCCGCGCCAATCGCGGCCGCGCGGCCTTCGTGGATCAAGAGGACCTGGCGAGCGCCGGCCCGCTGGACGCTGTTGAGCACCGCGCGGCGTTCGACCGGCGTGATGCAGCCCGGCACGGTCACGAGCACGCGGGGCTTGCGGCGGGGGCCGTTCGACTGGGCCTTGCGGAGGAAGTAGCGAAGCATGGCCTCGCACTGCTCGTAGTCGGTGATCACGCCGTCGCGCAAGGGACGCACCACGGAGATCGTGTCGGGCGTTTTGCCGAGCATCTGGCGGGCGAGGTGGCCCACCGCGCAGCCGCCGGAGAGGATGCGGCCGGAGTCGCGGGCCACGGCCACGACCGAAGGCTCGTCGAGCACGATCCCTTCGCCGGGCCGAGCGACAAGCGTGTTGGCGGTACCCAGGTCAACCGCCAAGTCCGAGCGGAAATAGCCGAACCATCGAGCGTGCATCCGTGCCGTCCGAAAAAGATTTTATCCACCGCGAAGTCGCGAAGGACGCGAAGAAGTTACCTCCGGTAATTCAGGGTCGCATGCCGCGCGAAGACCATTTGTTGCGTGGGAATGAGCGGGTTGCGATCGACCCGGACCACGCCGGGCGCTCCTTGATACTTATTGTCGCCGTAGTCGGCCGTCTCGAGGTAGGCGAAGATCGCGGCGACAATCACGGCCACCAACGCGATGGCCAAAATCGCCGTGTAGAGGTCCGGCCGGGGTTTGCGATAGGGTGTGCTCATGGTCCGTCAATTGAACTTCGAGACGACGCTGTCGCCTTCTTGAATCGCGCCCTTGCGGTACTCGGGAAGGATTTTCGCGACGGCCTTGTCGGGCGACGTCTCGACGATCTCGACCCGGCCCATGTAGCGGTTCTGGCCGCCGTGGGCGCGGAAGACCTCGAGCTGATGGCCCTTCTTCAGGCCGTCGTCGGAGCCGATGGAAATCTCGACCGAGTCGCCGCCCACGACGGCCAGCACCTGTCCGGAGACGCGGAGCAGCACGCCGGAGGGATCCTCGTTGGGATCGTGATCGTAGGCCTGCAACAGCGCCCGCATTCGGGTATTGTCGACGGCCAAGTCGGCATTTTTGCTTTCAAGGCGTTTCTTTTCGATTTCCCGCTGATGGACCTGATCGGCCAGTTGGACGGCTTCCTCGAAGGCTTCGTCACGTTCGCGTTGGGCGGTGCGGATTTTTTCGCGGAGCGACTCCACTTCGGCGCGGAGGGCCGCAAGGGTGTCCTGGGTTTCCTTCATCGCGGTGACCGCTTCGGCCGTTTTGAGCTTCAGATCGTTGATCTGGGTTTCGAGCTTGGTCCTCTGGAGATTGAGTTCGCCGAGGGTGTTTTCGAGCTTGGCCAGCTTGTCGTCCTTCGTGATCCGCTCGGTTTCGAGTTCTTTCTTGGCGGCCTCGAATTTATCTCCGAGGTTTTTCTTTTCTTGCTGGAGATCCTGGAGTTGATACTTGAGCCCCTTGGGCTGACCGCCGGTCGGCTGGGGAAGCATCACCACGTTGTACCAGTTGGTGTGCGTGGCGTAGAGCATAATGGCCATGGTCATGAAGACGAGGCTCATCACGCAGATCAAGACCGTCAGGATTTTGCCGACAAAGTTCATGAGGATGCCTCTCCTAAATCCGCTCGACAGAGGGACCGACTCGGCGGCCGTGGTTGTCCAGCCGTCGAGAGCGTCCTTCCCTCTTCCCGGGTCCGCGGCGGGGAAGATCTGTCGAAAGACGATCGGTAATACCGACTTACAGCCGCTAAGGGCCGTCCCATCAGTATAACTTCTCTGAATTTCGCATGTCAATCAGAATACCAAGATCCAGGCTATTTGGGGATTCCTGGATGTCTGCATAATCATAGCTCACCCCCCATTTTTCCTGTCTGTGGTTAGCTTGCCGGCCGCTTAATCCTTGCAATCAAAAGACTTATCACGGGCAGCCGACCGGAGGATCATTGTGTAGGCCGGGTCACGACCCGGCACATTCGGACGGATCGCCTGGAGGGTCACGCTCTGTCGTGACCGTGTTGTGCCGAGACGCATCCGGACGCGACGGAGCCAGTGCCTCCGTATTCATCACGCTCCGCGTGATGGCGGTTTCGCTTGGACCTCACGCGAAGAGCTTGTGAGTTTTTTGATTCAACACTGTCGGAATCACAAAACGTAGGGTGGGCACCGCCCACCAAAATACAGCATCTTGTGGTGGGCGGTGTCCACCCTACGAAAAAATTGCTCAGACCTCACGCGGAGCATGAGGAATACGTTGCCACAACCCCACGACACCCAACACGATGCACGCCGTCAGGCAGAGGCCCGCCGGGACGTCGCCGACCATCAAATAGAGACTC
>DATECS010000228.1:0-14376 GCA_035286785.1 Thermoguttaceae bacterium
ACGGGCGTTTCGTCGCTGGCCCGGGGCCAACGGTTCCGCAGCGCCGCGCAGATCAACGAGATCCTCTCGCGGCCCGGCGCGGTGTTGACCGTGGCCACGATTGTCCACGAAGCGACGCACCAGATCGCCTATAACCGGGGCCTGCACGCGCGGCTGGCCGACAGCCCGTTGTGGTTGGTCGAGGGCTTGGCGGTGTTTTTCGAGACGCCCGACCTGACGAGCGCCAAGGGCTGGCGGGGCATCGGCGAGGTGAACCAAAATCGTCTGGCCCGATTTGCTCAGTACTTGAATCGCCGTCCGGCCGACTCGCTCGCGACGTTGATCGCCAAGGACGACCGCTTCCGCAACACGGCCACGGCCGAAGACGCCTATGCCGAGGCCTGGGCGTTGACTTACTTCTTGATCAACATGCGCAAAGACGACTATTTGAAATACCTCAAGCAAATCAGCCGCAAAAAGCCGTTGGTATGGGACAAGCCCGAGAAACGGCTCGCGGAGTTCGAGGCGGCGTTCGGGGACCTGGAAAAACTCGACCAGGATTTCCTGCGCTATGTCGAGCGGATGTGGTGAGGGGGCGGAACCGCGAACGAAGGGGGGTTCGCAAAACCGCGTGTTGTTTCTTGGCGTCCGTCGGGTTATCATGGAGTTCTCGCCTCATGCCGCGCGGCGGTGCCCACCGTTGCCTGCCCCCGTGCCACCGACCGCGGCGCATGCTTGCATCCTATCACCCGTGCCGAAGGAGGATTTTCCATGTCCCCACGCGACCCCCAGCAGCAGACCGAGCGTCCCACGCGACGCGATTTCTTGAAGACTTCCGGCGTGTTGGCCGGGGCGGCCCTGGCGGGCAATCTGGCGGTCGCGCGCACGGCGCACGCCGCCGGGAGCGACACGCTGAAGCTCGGCCTGATCGGCTGCGGCAATCGCGGCACCGGCGCGGCCCGCGACGCGATGGACGCCGACCCCAACGTCCGGCTGGTGGCGATGGGCGACCTGTTCGAAGAGAAGGTCCAGACCAAACGCAAACTCTTGCAGCAACTCAAGCCTAGCCAAGTGGCCGTGGACGACGATCATTGCTTCGTCGGGTTCGACGCCTATCAGAGCGTCATCGACAGCGGCGTGGACGTGGTCATTCTGGGCGAAGTGCCCCACTATCGTCCCAAGCATCTCGCGGCGGCCATTGCGGCGGGCAAGCACGTCTTTTGCGAAAAACCGGTCGCCGTCGACGCCCCCGGCGTCCGCAGCGTGCTCGAATCGACCAAGCTGGCCGAGCAGAAGAAACTCAGCCTCGTCTCGGGCCTCTGCTGGCGATATCACCCGGCCGTTCAGGAAACCATGCAACGGGTGGCCGACGGCGAGATCGGCCAGATCCGCAATATCCAGGAAACGTATCTTTTCGGACTGGTCGGCAACATCACGGACCGACGGCCCGGCATGACCGAAATGGAATTCCAGGCGCGCAACTGGTGGTACTTCACGTGGCTCTCGGGCGACCACAACGTCGAGCAGCACGTCCACAGCCTGGACAAGGCCCTTTGGGCAATGGGCGACGAGCCGCCGGTCGCGGCCTGGGCCACCGGCGGACGCCAAGTGCCCAACTTCGGCGCCAAGCCCAAGACGGGCGACACCTACGACCATTTCGCGGTCGTCTACGAATATCCCGACGAAGTGACGGTCAACGCCTATTGCCGCCAGCAGGCCAACTGCTACCGCGAGGTGGTCGATCGCATCATCGGCACGAAAGGCACGGCACGGATCGTCGACGCGCAGAGCCAGCAGATTTTCGACCTCGACGGCAAACGGACGTGGCGTTATCGCAGCCGAGCGCGGCGCAAGCCCAACATGTACCAGTTGGAGCACGAGGCCCTCTTCAAGGCGATCCGCTCGGGCGAGCCCGTGAACAACGGTCAGTATGCGGCTTATAGCACGATGATGGCCATTATGGGGCGGATGTGCGCCTACACGGGCCAGCGGATCACGTGGGAAGACGCGATCAACTCGGACGAGTCGCTCGCCCCGTCGGCCTACAGCTTCGACGCCGACCCGCCCACACGGCCCGACGCCGAGGGGAAATATCCGATCGCCATTCCCGGGGTGACGAAGTTCGCGTGAGACGCTTTGTACTCCTCTCGCTCCGCGAGAGGTCACGGTTACATCCCTGTTTTCCCAGACGGCATGGAGGGCCACGCTCCGTCGTGGCCGTGCAATGAACGCGACGGTGCGCGTCCCTCCATGACAACTAGGAGGACAGGCATTCTTGCCTGTCGACCGCCAGACAAGAATGTCTGGCCTCCTGATTTGGATAACTTGATTGGGATCTTCTGTTCCGTTATGGTTTGTGACCTCTCGCGGAGCGAGAGGAATACGGGCTCACAACCGCTCGTACGCCTCCTGTCGATTCCGTCGCCGGGCCAGTTCGCTGGCGTAGCGGCGGCCGAGCGTCTCGGCGTGTTGGGTGGCCCAGTCGGTCAGACGCGTCGTGCCCGTCGGCGGCGTGTCGACGGCCAGCAAGCCCGCCATGAGCCCTCGGATTTCTTCCCGGGTGATCACGACGTCGCCCACCAGCGCGCCGATCGCGCGGCTTGTTAGATAACCGAACCACGGCGGAACGCTCATGATGGGCCGGCGGCGGCCGATGATCCGGCCGATCGTCTGAATCAGTTCGCGATAGGTAAACGTCTCGGGCCCCACGGCGTTGATCACCACGTTGTCGGTTCGCTCGCCCTGCTCGACGGCCAGCCGGGCCAGGTCGTCGACGTAGATGGGTTGCAAGCGGTATTGCCCGTCGCCGAACACGCCCATCACCGGCAGCCGCCGCAGAGTCCACGCGATGTTGTTGACCAGGATGTCTTCCTTGCCGAACAGCACGGCCGGGCGGAGAATCGCGTGGGAGAAGCCCGAGTCGATCAACGCCCGTTCCAATTGTGCCTTGCCGCGAAAATACTCCAGCGGCGAGTCCTCCGACGGGTTGGTGATGCTCACGTGGACCACGCGCCGCACGCCGGCCAACCGGGCCGCCTCGAACAGGGCCAGCGTGTTATCGACGGCCTGATTGTGTCGAAAATCACGATGGTTGAACCGCACCCAATAGGTGTTGTACAACACCGTCGCGCCGCGAAACGACTCGGCCATCGCCTGGGGCCAATCGAACTGATAGGGATGGACCTCGACCGCGCGGCCGAACGGATTGGGCCGATTGGGCGACCCGGTGAGCGTGCGAACCCGACGACCCGCGTCGAGCAGGCGCTGGGTGATGTATCGGCCCGAGTAGCCGAACGCGCCGGTCACGACGTGAAGCTCAGGAGCGGTCATTGTTTTTTTCCTTTGGCAAAGACCCGATCGAGCCCTTCGACGGCGGCGACCAGACGCATGTCGGATTCCGGCAGGACGCTCCGCAGGTTCAACAAGAGACGGTCCGCCTCCGCGACGCCGATCACGGCCGGCTCGCCGCGGCCCAAGGCGTCGGCCATTTGAGCGACGCTCGCGCCGCGGGGATACAGGGCGACGGCCCAGCCGGGCATTTCATCGCCCGCCGGGCACGAGCCGCCAAGTGTACCGGACGCCTCGACCACTTCGGCCCGGTCGATCGACGCCGCGGCGGCCATCTGCGGAGCCATGCGCTCGGCGCGGTTCTTCAGGTTGTTGGGTGACGCGACCAGGAGTTGCACCAACGGAATATCTCGCCGCGTCTCGTCGGCCGATCCCATCAATGCGAGTGTCGCCGACAGCGCGGCCAAAATGGGACCACACGCCCGGGTCGCGCGGGCCGCGGGATGGGCTTCGATTTTTTCGATCATCGCGCGCCGGCCCGCCACGATCCCCACGCGCGGCCCGCCGAGCATCTCGTGGCTGAACACGACCAGATCGGCGCCTGCTTCGATACTTCGCGCGACTAGCGGCGCGAAATGGACGCCCAGCGGGGCCAGGTCAACCAGGCCGGCCGGACCCAAGTCGTGGACCACCGGCAGGCGTTTCTCGCGGCCCAGGTGGACCAGCGTGGCCAAGTCGACGTCGCCGTTGACGGGCGCGGCGGCGCCGTGCCCGCGGTGGACCAGCAAGATTGCGCCGGAAGATTCGCCGACGGCCCGGCGGTAATCATCCAACCGCAGTTCGTTGGCCGCGCCCACTTCGCGCAAAGGCACGGCCGCCGCGCCGGCCAACTCGGCGATGTGGTAGTCGGCCCCTCGGCGCAGGACGTCCTGGCGCGCGACGACGATTTCGCGCCGCCCGGCGATTGCTGAGAACGTGGCCATGGCGGCCGCCGCGGCGCTGTCGAAGACCAACGCCTCCTCGGCGCCGGTCAACTCACGGAGCCGCTGCCGTGCCACGTCGTGCCCGTCGATCGCGCGCACCGGCCAGCCCGATCGTCGTAGCGAGTAGCCTCGCGCGGCGTCGGCCAGGGCCTCGATCGCCGTGTCGGCCCAGGGCGGCGAGCCCAACTCGCCGTGGTGCAGCGCGCCGGTCGCGTTGACAGCGCGGACCGCGTCGGGCGGCTGGCTTTCGAGCACGCGGCGCGTGATTCGTTCGACGAGTTCCGCCGCGCTGGGCAGCGATTTTTCGGTGGCCGCCGTGTGGACCTCGGCGGCCACTTCGTCGAGCACCACGCGCACGGTCGACAAAACGGCCGCCGGGTGGAGCCGCTCGGCCAGCGTTTTCAACGCGGGATGCTCCAGCAATTCGTGGATCGACGGGATGTTGCGCAACGGATGGGGCGACATGGGTGATGACTCGCAAAAAGCAAAAACGAGGGCGGAAAAAGGGGGACTGGCTCCGTCGCCTCTATCGACGTCGCCCCGCCAACCGACTCTCCGGCGACGGTGCCTGTCCCCCTTTTTCCGCAGGCACGCCGATTGGTGCCGTCGTAAAAGGAAAGCAGACGCCATCGCCGTGGGCATGTCAGTAAGGATACGCCCGTGGAGGCGACGAGGCCAGCCCCCCTCGTCGCATCGTTAAAGGGGCCGTAAAAGGGGACAGGCACCGTCGCCGTGACGTGTGTTGGCGGGGCTACGCTGATTAAGGCGACGGAGCCAGTCCCCTTTTACTGCGAACAGCCAGCCCCCTTTTGTCGTCAGTCGGACGGCGGTTTGGAGGCGATGCCGGCCTGGCGGGCGGTGGGGAAGGAGTCCTTGGCGACGGCCCGTTTGATGGCCGCGTCTTCCGCGCCCGGCACCAGACGGTTCATGGGCGAACGGCCGGGCGAAGAGGTGCATCCGGCCGCCAGCGCAAGGCCCAGCGTCGCGAGCCCGGCGCGAAGCACGACGGCAAACGACAACGATCGATGGGAATGGAAGGCTGTTTTCACGAGACGGACCAAGAATCGTTTGGAAGGAAGAGGGGACCGCCGATGAACGCGGTTTCAAAAAATCTCCGTGTCCTCCGTGCCTCCGTGGTAAATAGGTCGTTCAAATCGCGGGTTAGTTTGGACGTTCCAGCCCAACAAATTCCTTCATCGTCTTGACCTTCTTGGGCTCTTCCTTCGCCGGGAGCAGCGAACTCCAGAACGACTTCTTCTCCTTCGGTTTGTTTCGCCTGGACGTGTTGTTCATCCAAGGCTTGCTGGGCTGATGGAGCCTGGACGTCGATTTCTTGCGCATCGACTTCGGCGTGACGAGATCGACCGCGCCTTGCACGAATTTCGTCGTGCCCGAGCCGATGCTCCGAAACGTGTTCGACACGCCGGCGGGCGAAAAGATCGACGGGCTGGAGGATTTTTTGCTCGAAGCGGCGTGAACGCTTTGGGGTAGCACGATCCCAAGCAACGCCGTCAGGCAGACCGTGGTGATCAGCCGTTTCATGGCTAAACCTGTTTGGTTCGAGTGACAAGAGAGACACGTGGACACGCGGAATCCGCGAAGGGCCCATCGTCGAGAGACGTGGCCCATCGTGGGGGCGGGAGTTTCCCAAAAAGGCCATCGGCCGTCCAGAGGAGTTAACGCGGATTTCACGCACGTGAAGAATCACCACGGGGGCATGGAGGACACGGAGAATAGGTAGGGCGGGGCGATCGTGGCAAATCTTGTTAAACGCCCAGATATTTCGAACACGGCTTGCCGCGATCGCCCCACCAAGTACTACATCAATAGGTGGGCTAGCCATTACCCTCCCGAGGCATTTCCTCGCCACCCGGCCATTGTCCGCGGGGCCGGCGTGGGGTAGCATGACAAACAATGTGACTTTTTCCCGCTCGTCGCGGCGGCATACCTCTCTCGGCGGCTCGACCCATGCCCAGGCTCTTTCAACGCATCGGATTGATTGGCGCGGGCCGGATGGCCACGGCCCTGGTCCAGGGGATGGTCCGCGCGGGCCTGGGTGCGGCCGAGGACGTTTTGGCCGCCGATCCGTCGGTCGACGCGAGACGACGTTTCGCCAAGGCGACCGGCGCCCAGGCCGTGGACAATAACCAAGCCGTGATCGACTCGTGCGACGCGGTCGTGCTGGCCGTCAAGCCGCAAAATTTGGAGGCCGTGCTCGCGACGTTGCGCGGACAAGTGGACGAAAGGCATCTGGTCATTTCGATCCTCGCCGGCGTCCGGCTGGCCACGCTGGGCGAAGGGCTCGGCACTCGGGCGCGGTTGGCCCGGGTCATGCCCAACACGCCGTGTCTGGTCGGCCAGGGCGCGAGCGGTTATTGCCTCGCTCCGGGCGCGACGGCGGCCGATCGGGCGCTCGTCGAGCAGTTGTTCGGCGCGGTGGGGCTCGTGGTCCGGGTGGACGAGCCGTTGCTCGACGCGGTGACGGGCTTGTCGGGCTCCGGGCCGGCGTTTGTTTACGCGATGATCGAGGCCCTGGCCGACGGCGGCGCGAGCATGGGACTGCCGCGCGACGTGGCCACGCGGCTGGCCGCGCAGACCGTGCGCGGCGCGGCCGAAATGGTGCTCGTCACGGGCGAGACGCCCGGCGCGCTGAAGGATCGCGTGGCGAGTCCCGGCGGGACAACGGTCGCGGGACTCCGCGTGTTGGATTCAGCCGGCTTCCCAGCGGCTCTGTCGGCGGCCGTGGTGGCGGCCGCCGAACGGTCGGTGGAATTGGGGGGATTAGGGATTGGGGATTAGATTTTCAGAGCCGCGCGCCGTGAGGGAGCGGTGGCGTTGGTTGGAAGCAGCCTGATCGAAATACTTGACAAAGAGCAGTTGAAGAAAGCGGAGTGTTATGGCGACCTTTTGTTTGATTGACGACAAGCACGTGCCCTTGTATCGCATCCTTTGGATCTCGGCGATTCCACACTTCTGCGGGTCGCCCGACTGCCAGCACGAGGGCGAATACGAGGTTCGGCTCGAACAGGGCGAGTCGGTTTGGGCCAACCAACTGGAACGCGACCAGACCGTCAGCGCGATCGAAGCGTGGCAGACCGCACCGGGACTGGACGATGAAGAGATCGATTGACGCGACGCCATGACGCGACGCTGGTGGGGTGATGCAAACCATCTTGTGGTGATTGACGAGGAACGGTTGTGGACGACCTCATCGCAACGAAAAATCGTTCGGCACGACGGTTTGCATTGCCCCACCCTACACGGCTACTGACTACTGACTACTGACTACTGACTACCATACCATCCCATGTCGCTTTTTGAAGACGATCGCTACCGGTGGCGTGAAACGTATTTCGTCCAGTTTCCGGCCAAAAACCGGCCGCCGTTGGAGAAGGTCCGCCAGGCGTTGTCCACGCTGGGCGAGACCCTGCAACTCGCCGACGCGACGGCCGACTCGTCCGGACGCATCGAGTCGGTCACGATCCTCGCGCCGGATGATTTCGCGGCGATCGACGTGTCGTTCCTCGGCGGCCAGGAAGTGCTCGAACAGGCCCAGGATCTCGCCAAGGACATCACGGCCGCCGGCTGCGACGAAACGACCAACGAGCGGATCAAACTGCTGCGACGCTACGACGGGCGGTTCGACGTGCTCCACTTCGAGCGGATCCCCGACACCGAGGAACAGGACGAGCCCGAGGGAATGCTCAATCCCAGCACGCTCCTGCTGGTGCTCGATTGCCTGGCCCAATTGACCGAAGGCATCGCGATCGATCCGCAGGCGGGAACGTTTATTCAGTAGTCGGTAGTCAGTAGTCGGTAGTCAGTAGTCGGTAGTCAGTAGTCGGTAGTCGGTAGTCGGTAGTCAGTAACAGAGGGCGATGGGTAAATACGATCTATACCATAATAGCCGCGGGCGGAAGCCCACGGACCAAGACGCGGACGACATGAAAAACCGTAGGGTGCGTCTGGACGCACCGAAGCAACTTGCACGCGGCCAACGCCGCAATCGACGGAGTAATTTATGCTGGCCAAAGACATCAAACGCGGCAGCGTCGTGGTTTTCGACGGCGCGCCGTGCATCATCGAGACGATTTCGGTCCAATCGCCCTCGGCGCGCGGCGCGGCCACGTATTACAAATACCGTGCCCGAAACGCGAGCACCAAGCAGAAAGTGGACATCACGCTCCGCGGCGGCGACTCGCTGCCCGAGGCCGACTTCCGCAAGCGCGAAATCAAGTTCATGTACAGCGACGCCGACGCGCACCATTTCCTCGACCAGCAGGATTACAACCAGTATTCGCTCGCCCGCGAGGACATCGAGGAGGAAATCCAGTACGTCACCGACCAATTGGAAGGCATGATGGCGCTGATCTACAACGACGAGTGCATCGGCCTCCAACTGCCGACGGCCGTCACGCTGGCGATCGTCGAGTGCGACCCGGGCATCAAGGGCGCCTCGGCCACGTCGCGCACCAAACCGGCCAAGCTCGAGACGGGCCTCCAGGTCCAAGTGCCCGAGTACCTCAAGCCGGGCGAGGTGATCAAGGTCGACACCCGCACCGGCGAATATCTCTCCCGGGCGTGATGATTTATTGACCACGGAGACACGGAGGGCACAGAGAAAGAGGAAACCACGGATGAACACAGATAAACACAGATGGAATTCTTGATCTTCATCTGTGTTTATCTGTGTTCATCTGTGGTTCCTTCTCGTCGAGCAGACTCGATGGCTAACGTTCTCCGTGCCTCCGTGGTGAGTTTCGCAGGCCGGGTCGTGACCCGGTAAGGAATAGATTTGACCGGCATGAATGCGATGGACGCAAATCGCCGGGTCATGACCCGGCCTACGGATTATGGACGTGCGGTCTCGCGTCGTGTTGCTCGGCGGTTGGTGGCTTGCACTCTGGCGTTGGGCGGCGCGCTGGCGGCCTATCATTTCGTGCTGATGTGGCTGATGCGTCACGCGGGCCTCGTGCTGGGCGTGGTCCGGCCGAGCGAAAAGGTCTATCGCCTCGTGCCGCTTTACTGCGAGATGGATCCGCCCCATCGGCTCAACCCGGGCCTGCTGGCGGTGGTGGGCCTGCTCGTGATGTTCTGGCGGTGGCTTTCGAGGGTTGCCTGGGATCCGCGGCGGTTGCGGCGCGGGTTCGTGCCGGCGGCCATGGCGTGGTACGTCGCGCTGGCGTGCCTGGTGGCTATGATCGACGGCGGGCCGAGCCGCATCGGGCGGCCCTATGAAAAACTCCGCGAGACCGACTACCTCGGCGCGGTTGGCCGGGTCGAGTCGGTTGGGCATTTCCTGAGCCACTACACCGAATTGCAGCCCAGCCTGCCGCTGCACTGCCGCACGCATCCGCCGGGCGGGATTCTTTTTCTTTGTGCGATCGAGCATTGGGGATGGCCGGGCGCGACGGCCGCGGCGCTGGCGACCATTTTCTTCGCCGCGCTGGCCGTGCCGGCCGTGCATGGGCTGGCCCGGGAAGTTGGCACACGGCGCACGGCGCGGCTGGCCACGGTGCTGTTCCTGCTCGCGCCGAACGTGCTCTTGTTCACGGCCACGAGCATGGAGGCCGTGTTCATGGCGCCCATGATCTGGACGTTTTACTTGCTGTTTCGCGCCACGCGCGAGCGGCCCGTCGTGCTGGGCTTTGCCGGCGGCCTGACCGCGTCGGCGGCCGCCTTCATGACGTTTTCGGCGGCGTGGCTGGCGATCTGGGCGGTCATGACCGCAGTGCTCGTCGTCCTGATCGATCGACGGCGAATGCGGAACACGCTGCTTGCGATGGCCGGCGCGGCCGCGGCGAGTCTAGCATTCCACGGGTTGCTCTACCTCGCGTCGGGCTACAATCCGTGGGCCGTCCTCGGCAAGGCATTGGGCCAGCACACCCAAATCATGTCGGGCGGCAACCAGACCACGCTCCGTCAGTATCTCCACATGACCGTGGCCAATCCGATCGCCTTCTTCGCGGGCACGGGCTTGGTGCTGGCCGTGCTCTGGGCCGCGCGGACGTGGAGCGACGCGCGCGAAGGTTTTGCGAATACATTCACCACACGCCACGACTCCTCGCCGTCCTATTCAGGCCGCAACGTAGCCGGGCGACTCTTGAACCTGAGTTTCTTGGGCTCGCTGGCGGTGGTCGCGCTCGCGCCGCTTTACACGCTCGAAGTCGAACGAATTTGGATTTTTCTTGTCCCGTTGGTGGCCATCGCCGCCGCCCGGGAACTCCAAAAGGGGTCAGAACTATTTTCCGTCCGGTTAGGCAAGGACCGGGCGAATGTGGCGGGAATAAATAGTTCCGACCCTTTTTTAGCGGTACGAGCGACCTTCGTTTTGTTGGCCGGGCAGACCGTCCTGATGGAGGCCTTGCTCGACACTCTGTGGTAGCTGTAGCTGTTCGCGTGCCGTGTTTAAAATTGACCACGAAAAACACAAAAAACACGAAAGAAGAGCTTTCTGACGAGTTGGTCTTTTCGTGTTTTTTGTGTTTTTCGCGGTCGCCCCGGGGTTGTCAGGCACAGTCCAACCTACTAACCCGTCTATTGTTCAATGTAGGGCCCCGGCGGGGTTGTTGGGGTGGCGCGAGGGACGTAAAATGAATTTTTCCACGCGGGGCATGATTTGATTAACACTTCCATGCGATTCATCAAGATGCAAGGCGCGGGCAACGACTACGTTTACGTCGATTGCTTTCACGAGACGTTGCCAGACGCGCCGTTGGCTGAACTGGCCCGGCGGATTTCCGACCGTCATTTCGGGGTGGGCGGCGACGGGCTGATTTTGATCCGGCCGTCGGCGGCGGCCGACGCGCGGATGCAGATGTTCAACGCCGACGGGTCCGAGTCCGAAATGTGCGGCAACGGCATTCGTTGCGTCGCCAAGTACGTTTACGATCATGGGATTTGCCGGCGCGAGTCTTTGCGGATCGAAACGGGGGCGGGCGTGCTTTCGCTCGACCTGGAAGTGAATAACGGCCGCGCGCGGCGCGTCCGGGTGGACATGGGCCGGCCGATTCTTGAAGCCCGGCGAATTCCCACCACCCTGCCCGGCGACCCAGTGGTCAACGCCGCGCTCGCCGTGAACGGAAAGACGCTCGCCGTCACGTGCGTGTCGATGGGCAACCCGCATTGCGTCACGTTCGTCGACCGGCCGACCGACGATTGGGTACTGGGGCTGGGGCCCAAGATCGAAACGGACGGCCATTTTCCCAAGCGGGTCAACGCCGAGTTCGTCCAAGTGGTTTCGCCGAGCGAAATCAACATGCGAGTCTGGGAGCGCGGCGCGGGCGAAACGCTCGCCTGCGGCACGGGCGCCAGCGCGGTCTGTGTGGCCGGCGTCTTGGCCGGTCGCACGAGCCGCAAGATATTGGCCCACCTGCCCGGCGGCGACTTGGAACTGGAATGGTCCGAGGCGGACGACCACGTTTTCATGACCGGAGGGGCCGAGGAAATTTTCTCCGGCGAGTGGAAGCCCTCGTAGTCGTAGGTCAGGCTGTGCCTGACAGAATGCAGCGGTTATTGGAAGCTCGTAGGTCAGGCTGTGCCTGACGGAATGCGGCGGTTATTGGAAGCTCGTAGGTCAGGCTGTGCCTGACGGAATGCGGCGAGTTGCCGACGTTGTGTCAGGCACAGCCTGACCTACCCCCTGAACTACATCCTGACTCCTGATTCCTCTTTTTCCCCGCGTGAAGATCAATTCTCCCTTGCTGATGAAACTCGGCGGCCTGCTGGGCGCGACGATCGTCCGGCAGTGGATGAGCACGTTGGACTACAAGATCGCCTATTACGATCACGCGGTCGATCCGGTCTTTTCAGACTGTCGCGGCCAAAAGATCTACATTTTCTGGCACGAATACATCCTCTGTCCGCTCTACCTGCGTCAGTACTGCAACCTGACGATGCTCTTGAGCCGCCACCAGGACGCCGAGGTATTTTGGCACGGGGCGCGGCTGATGGGCTTCGGGTTCGTGCGCGGCTCGACCGCCCGGGGCGGCACGGCGGCCCTGCGTAAACTGTTTGGCGCCAGCCGCCGCATGCACCTGACCATCACGCCCGACGGACCGCGCGGACCGCGTCGGGGCATGGCCCCCGGGCCCATCTATCTCGCGTCGAAACTGGGGCTGCCGCTGGTGGTGATGGGTTTTGGCTACGACCGGCCTTGGCGATTCCGCCGGGCCTGGGACCAGTTCGCCGTGCCGCGGCCCTATTCCCGCGTCCGGGCCATTTCCAGCGGCGAGATCCACGTGCCGCCGGATCTGGACCGCGACGGCATCGAACACTACCGACGGAAAATCGAAGACTTGCTCAACCGTCTGACGCTCGAAGCCGAAACCTGGGCCGCCGCCGGCACGCGCAAGCTCAACCAGTCTCCCTTCCGCCGCCAGCCCGCCGCGCGAGAAACCGCGTGTTTATAGTCTTCGCCGCAATCGCACGAAGCCGCTGAGCATTTGCCCGGCCAGCAGGGCGTTCGACAGCCATAGCACGTATTCGAGCGTGCCCGGCCACCACCAGACGGACACGGCCGCCCAGGCGTAGACGAAAAACCGCGGGCGGACGAGCCACCGATACGGGATGCCCAGGGCGTTTCTCGCCATGGCGAACAGCACAACCACGGTGTAGAAGAAGACGTAGCACGCGCCGGCGGCGACGCCGATCTGATGGTCGATCATCAGCGTCAGCGTCGTGGCGGCGATCACGACCTGGTCGGCCATGCTGTCGGTCAACGAGCCCCGGCGTCCGGCCGTGCCCGCGCGGCGTGCCAACGGTCCGTCCAGGCCGTCCAAAATGACGTGCAGCGCCAACGCCGCGAAGGCCGCCGCCCGATATCCGTACAAGTACATCGGACAGAAGGCCAGCCCGACGAGCGTCGAGGCCAGCGTCAGGTGATCGGCACGCCATCCACGGGCGATCAGCCGATCGAGCGCCGGGCGCAGAAACCATGCTCGCAGCCGCTGCCCCCGAACCATCGCCGCCCGTTCGCCGGCCGAATAGCAGTCGATCGTTTTTTCTTCTTGCCGATTCATGGGGAACCACAGATGGACACAGATAAACACAGATAGATATGGATATAGGTGTAGGTCAGGCTGTGCCTGACAACATGTTTACCATCAAACATTAAGCGACTGTCAGGCACAGCCTGACCTACACCTAATCTAAAACGGCTCACGTCACCGCTTCGAGGATGCGGAATCGCAGGCCGTGGATCGGCGCTCCGCCGTTGTGGAACCGCACGCCGTCGTGCTCGAAATCGGAAAACGCCAGGTGCGTGTGGCCGAAGTAGACGTTTTTCAGGCCGGTCGACGGTCCTTCGCCGATCTCGTCCAAGTAGGCCAGAATCCGCCGCGTCACGGTCCGCTTGCGTCGTCCCAGGTGGACCAGCGGCTTGTGGATCTTATTTTCGATCATCAGGTCGTACAGCCGATTGGCCACCGGCCCCTTTGGTTTTTTGTCGAGCCAGCGGGAACGTCGATCGGTGAGCTTTTGGGCCGTCATCCGCCGGTCGGCCACGTCGCCGTGCAGAAACACGCTGTTGCCCAGGCGAACGTAGAACGGATACCACATGAAGTTGGCCAGCCGCGCTTCGAGGTGATCGAGCCGCGCCAGAAACGGCTCGTGATAATCATGATTGCCCACTACAAAATGGAACCGGCACGCCGGACAGTCCGTCGCCAGCTCGTGCAGCCACCGGATCGCTCGGGCGACCGTCTCCTCGGGACTCGCCACGATGCTCCAGCGGAAGTCAAAAATGTCGCCGCCCAGCACGAACGCCCGGGCGTGGGCGGCCGCGTGGCCGATCTGTTCGAGATAGCGATGCTCCTGCGACCGGCTGGAAAACACGTGCAGGTCGGAGACGAAATAGGTTTTTTTCGGGGAGTCCATGGCAAGGGTTGCGTTCGGCCGGGGATATCCATTCTCGGGGCTCGCGCGACTTGCTTCCCGCGTCGCCGCGCAGGATTATTCTACCGCCGGGATTTATTCTCTACGACTCAAGGCTCGCCGCCGGGCCGGATATCACGCGATTTTGCCTGTTTGAAAGGAACCATCGCCGCGTCAGCCACGTCGTAAATCTCGTAGGGTGGGCACCGCCCACCAGGGTATCGGAAGTGAATCCGAGCCGCGACCGTGAGGG
>DATECS010000229.1:0-4375 GCA_035286785.1 Thermoguttaceae bacterium
ACGCCAACTTCATCCGCGCCGAGCCGGAATGCACGAGCCAAGACATCCTGCGGCTGATCGAGCTGGTTCGCAACCAGATCGAACAGCGATTCGAGATCGAACTCGAACAGGAAATCGAGGTTTGGTAGGTCAGGCTGTGCCTGACAATTACCTCTCACTCTCCCCGCCCCGCTCGATTTGCCGTCAGACACAGCCTGATCTACATTCTTAGCCTCCCATGGCCCCTCTCGTGGGTGGAATGATTGCTTTCGACCGGTCTATTTCTGCCGTATTTGGCGGTCAAAATGGTTGCATGAATGGAATTTATCGGTTAGCGTAGTTATTGATGCCATGTCTGACGATTTCGGGCAGGCTTCGGTCGCGGCAGTGGGGCGGCCGGCGACGCGAGTCCGTTCGACACGGCGTGGGTTTGGGTTGTGGGTGAATCGGAGCGATCCGACCGTTGGTGCAACTAGAGGATGAGAGCTATGCGACGCGCCGTGTTGACGATGGTGGTGTTGGTCGGTCTGGTCTTGATTTCGACCCAGGTGGTTTCGGCCTGCGGGTTCGCCTGGGGGCAATGCGACGTGCCGTACGGCTGCTGCTACACGAGCTATTGCGCGCCGAGTTGCTACGTGCCGTGCTATTCGCCTTGTTACACGGCGGCGCCTTGCGCGCCGGCCGCTTGTCAACCGGCCCAGAGCCGTCCGGCGGCGCCGAGCCAGGCCGCTCCCGCCATGCCGCCCGCGACGAATCCCCAACCGACGCCCGCCCCGCCGCAGCCGGCCGAACAACCGATTACCCTGCCGTCGCTCGAGACGCCGCCGGTGTCGAATTCGGCCAAGCAACCGGCCAAGGAAGATACGAAAGTCAGTCTGCCGGCCGAATTGCCCCTCTTGCCCGCGACTTCCGGCGTCCCCAAGGCCGCGGAAGGAAGCGAACGGCCCCACGAAACTCCGGACCGGCCGAAGGCCAAGCCCATCGAGCGTCCGGTCGCGACGCCGATGGAGAAGCCGCTGGTGGCGGAGGCGGAGTACGACAATCCGTTCGTTCTCGAGACCGACCAGTTGCAGATTTGGACCGATGCGAGCGGCAATTTCCGCGTCGAGGCGCGCTTCGTCAGCTTCGACCAGAAAACCGTTCGCTTGCAGCGGCCCAGCGGGGCGTTCCTTCGGGTCGCCTACGATCGGCTGTCGGTGGCGGACCGCGAACGGGTCCAAGACCTGTCGCTCGCCGTGGCGATGAAGACGTCGATGAAGTAGTATCCTATCGGCCATGAGCACCGACGCTTCCCTTCCTCGCAGTCCCGAGTTGATATCGGCCGCCGCGACGGCCCTGTTGTGCATTGACCTACAGGAGAAGCTCCTCGGCGCGATCGCCGGGCACGAGCGCGTCGTGTGGAACGCGAGGCGATTGATCGACGGGGCCCGCGCGCTGGGCGTCGAAGTGGTCGGCACCGAGCAGTATCCGCAAGGTCTGGGGCCCACCGTGGCGCCGCTGGCCGAGCGGCTCGGCGAGTTGCCCGGCAAGCTCACGTTCAGCGCCGGCGGCCGCGGCGAGATCTTCGAGCGGTTGCGCGATCGCGGCATCGGGGCCATTCTGGTTTGCGGCATCGAAGCGCACGTGTGCGTCCAACAAACCGTGCTGGATCTATTGAGCGATGGCTGGCGCGTGTACGTGGCGGTCGACGCGGTCGGCTCGCGATTTGAAATCGACTATCGCGTCGCCTTGCGCCGCATGGAGTCGGCCGGCGCCACGCTCACCACGACCGAGGCGGCGCTGTTCGAGTGGTGCGAACGGGCCGGCACGCCCGAGTTCAAGAAGATCAGCCAGTTGGCGCGCGAAACAGGACCAAAAACTGTCTGACCAAACGACCAAACCGAGCCGCGCCCGTTAGGAAGCGGTTGTACCTCGGATGATCGTCACCGCTTCCTAACGGGCGCGGCTCGGTTTCTTTATCCGGCTTGCGCCCTTTATCGTTCGAGCGTCTGGAACGCCCGCAGACCCAGCCAGAGCGGAACGAACGTCGCGGCGGCGGCCAGAGCGATGCCGCCGGCGGTTCCCGCCCAAAGCCAGATGTGCAGCCACCAAAGCACGGTCGGCCTGGAGGCCAGCAACTCGGCGGCCACTTCGTGCGAAGCTAGTGTCTGGAAGTGCCACGGCATGGCCACGAGCACGACGATCAACACGATGTAGAAACTACTGGCCACGAGGTTTAGGGTGCCGCCGAAGCCGGCCGCGATGCGCGACGGCGATTCCTCGCGAAGGGTGGGCATCTTCGCGCCCAGCCCGACGGCGATGCCTGAAAGGCCCAGGCAGAGCAAGACGCACGTGCCCTGGTGGCTCGCGTGCAGCAGGCGTGGAATTCCCAGCATCGCGTCGCTGATCCACACCAACAGCGCGCAAGGGACCAGCGAGCCGACGACCGAATAGACCCACTTGCTCCAGAGAATCGTGTCGCGTCGCAGTCCCAGCAACCCCAGCAGCCAGAGCCGCCGCCCTTCGAGGCTGATCATGGGAAAGACGTGCCGCGTGGTCAGCGTCGAGAGGATCAGGCCGACGACCGTCAGATTGACGAAGCTCATCATGTTGTCCCAGCCGATGGTGCGAGATTCGGCGTCAAAGCGACGGATGTTGAGAAAGTAGAACGCCAACAGGGCAAAGAAAAGCAGGAATTGGGACCACTGGCTCGCGTCGCGCCGAAACAGGCGGACGTCTTTCAACAGCATCAGCCGGACCGCCAGCGGAAACAGCGGAAAACGCATCATCGCCCGATCCAACCAAACCGTGTGCGTCCTTCGCCGCGCCGTGGTCATCGTTTGCAAGCGGCTATAGGCGGCGCCGTACCATCGGCCGGCCCCCCACACCGCGATTTGGCCCAGCAACAGCGCGTTGGCCGCCAGCACGCTCAGAAACAGCACGCACTGGTCCCAGCCGCCGTGGGCCGCTTCGAGCAGGCCGGAGCTGAGCCACCAGCTCGGCAGAAGGTGCCGCTCGCCGAATCGAAGCCGGGCGAGCGTCTGTTGAAACCACGCCGGCGTGAGCAGCGTTCCTTGCGGCCCGGTGATGATCGACCAGCCGATCCACAATCCGGCGATCAAGGCCGCCACGCCGGCCACGGCGAGAACGTAATGACGGCGGCGCGGGAGAAAATTGACCACCCAGAGGCACACGATCGCGCCGACGCACGTCGGAATGTAGGCAAACGCGACGAGAAACGGCAGCAGCATGACGTAGTAATACCACGGCGCGCGCTCCACCACGCCGTAGGCCAGCAGCATGGGGCTGCCCAACAGCAAGAAAGCCCAGCCGCTGAAGAAAATGGTCTCCTGCAACTTCTGGACAAAGACCCGCTGGCGGCGCGCCGGCAGGCTCAACAGCAGCGTCAGGTCGTGCCCGCGGAACAAAAACCCGTACACTAGAATGGCCGACGAGAAGACGAGCATGACCATCAGCGCGGTAAAGAACATGCCCAACACGGACTGAATGACCGCGTCATAGACGGCCGAATCGTGGATCGTCGTGCCCAAAAAGCGAAATCCGTCGGCGAACAGCCAAAACATGCCGAACCACAGCAAAATGCTCAGCGCGACGATCAGGCTCAGCCGCAACCGCGCATGGGCCACGGCCTGACGGACGTGGGCCCTCGCCATCCTCAGCCGCAATTGCCAGAACGCGCATGATTCCGCGCCGGGGCTGGGCAACCGGGCCACCGCGCGGCCGCGACGCGCCTCGGGCGATTCGTCCCGGACGACGCCGCCCGCCGGATGCGCGATTTTCGATTCGCGAGGATCAACCACCAAGAAGTTCCTCCCCGGCGGCCGGAGACGAAATTGCTTCGCCCGACTCGCCCTCCTCCGTAAGCCGCAGGAACATGGCCTCCAGCGAAAGACGCTCCGATTGCAACTGGCGGACGATTTCGTCGTGCGTGCCGAGGAAGCACAATCGGCCCCGGTGAATGATTCCAATACGGTCGGCGATTTCCTCGGCCACGGCCAGCGTGTGGGTCGAGATGAACACGGTCGTCCCCCGCGCGGCCCGGTCGCGGAGGATGTCCTTGAGCACGCGAACGCTCCGCGGGTCCAGCCCCACCGTCGGCTCGTCCACCACCAACACGGCCGGATCGTGCAAGAGGGCCGACGCAAAGGTGAGCCGCTGTTTCATGCCGTGGGAATAGCTCTCGATGAGCGTGTCGAGAAAATCGCCCAGTCGGAAATCCTCGGTCTGACGGACGATGCGCGCGGCCGTTTCCGCGGCGCTGAAGCCCCGCAGTCGCGCGACGAACTCCAGAAACTCGCGGCCCGAGAGCTTGTCGTACAAACACGGCTCGTCCGGCACGTAGCCCAACAGGGAGGCCGCCTCGCGGGCCTGGGCGACCATTTCGCGCCCGCCGACG
>DATECS010000230.1:0-2586 GCA_035286785.1 Thermoguttaceae bacterium
CCGGGTTCCATCCGTGCTGCCGTCGTCCACCAAAATGATCTCCAACGGCACCGGCGTCTCGCGCACGCGGCGAACGATTTCCCGCACGGTCTCCCGCTCGTTGTACACCGGAATAACGACCGAAAGCAGAAACCCGTCAGGCAGCGCATACACCCCCAGCCGTCGAGCCAGCGGTTCGCCCAGCCATTGGGTCAATTGCCGCGCGTCCGGCACGGGCGTCTGCTCAGCGTCAACGTGCGTTACAGGTTCGCAATGCTCGGACATGAAAAAAGCGTGTGCCTAGCCTTAAAGAGGGGTTACGTAGGTCAGGCTGTGCCTGACACGGCTGCCATTGGTTTTTTTACCTATTGTCAGGCACAGCCTGACCTACCAGTAGCCGTAGGCCGGGTCGTGACCCGGCGTTTTGGGCCGTAGTTTCTGGAGGTCAGACGAATATTGCCGGGTCGTGACCCGGCCTACGTCGCTACGTCGCTCGCATCCTAGCCGGTTCGTCTTCCTTCGGAAAGGTTATTCTATATATTGTAGTTTCTCTACGCCGCCAGGTCCGAAAATCCCCAAAATGAGGGGAAACGATCATGCTGCGACCGACGGACCGTGCGACGTTCACCACACCGATCCACCTGCAAGGAAGTAAATACAATGGCAATCAACATGGCGGTGGTGCCCGTCGCCGGGCGAGGAACGCGACTGTTGCCGGTGGCCAAGAGCCAGCCCAAGGAAATGCTCCCGGTGGGGCGCAAGCCGGTCGTCCAGTACGTCGTCGAGGAACTTTCACGATGCGGGGTCAATCGCCTGTTGTTCGTCACCGGGCCCGGCAAAGCGGCCATCGAGAACCATTTCGACATCGACACCGAGTTGATCGCCCACCTGCGCGAGACGGGCAAGGAAGAACTCCTGGGCGAATTGGCCTTCGAGCGCGAAAACCTCGAATACTTCTACACCCGCCAACGCCGCCAACTCGGCCTGGGCCACGCCGTGCTCTGTGCCCGGGCCGTGGTGGGCCAGCAGCCGTTCGTCGTGGCCCTGGGCGACTCGATCATCGGCCTGCACGCCGCCAGCCGCGTGGTCCGCGTGATGATCGATCAGTTCGAGGAAGCGGGCGTCGACGCCGTCGTGGCCCTCGAGGAAGTCCCGCCCGAGGACGTCGTTCGCTACGGTATCGCGATTCCCCGCGGCGCGGCGGCCGAAGTGTTCGAGATCGAGGACTTGATCGAAAAGCCCGAGGTGGGGCAGGTGAACAGCAATCTGGCGATCGCCGCCCGATACGTTTTCAGCCCGCGAATTTTCGATTGCCTCGAAAACACGCCGCCCGACCGGCGCGGCGAGATCCAGTTGACCGACGCCATCCGCATGTTGATCCAGCAGGGCCGCCGCGTGCTGGGCGTCCGGCTTTCGCACGGCCAGACGCGGTTCGACATCGGCAATTTCGAGAGCTATTTTCAAGCGTTCGTCGATTTCGCGCTGGCCGATCCGCAATACGGCGAATCGCTCCGCGAACACCTCCGCCGCCGTCTCGAAATGGATGGCCCGACTCCACGCGAGGGCCGACCATGCAACTGATCCGTAAAAAAGCGCACGCCCGGGCCGGTCTGGTCGGCAATCCGTCGGACGGCTATTTCGGCAAGACGCTCTCGTTGATCGTGCCCGATTTCTGGGCCGAAGTGACGATGTACGAATGGGATCAGGTCGAACTGGTCTGGGGCGAAAACGACCAGAGCTGTTTTCGGTCGGTCGACGACCTGGCGCGAGACGTCCGGCTTCACGGCTACTACGGCGGCATCCGTCTGGTTCGCGCCACGATCAAGAAGTTTGCCGACTATTGCCGACATCGCAAAATTCGTCTGCACGACCGGAATTTTTCGGTTCGCTATCAGAGCAATATTCCGCGTCTGGTCGGCCTGGCCGGCTCCAGCGCGATCATTGTGGCCACGCTCCGCTGCCTGATGGAGTTTTACGACGTGGCCGTCGCCCGCGAGGTCCAGCCGTCGCTTGTCCAGTCGGTCGAGACCGAGGAATTGGGCATCGCCGCCGGACTGCAAGACCGCGTGGCCCAAGTCTACGAGGGGCTCGTCTACATGGACTTCGCGCGGGACAAGATGCGCGAGGTGGGCGGGTTTCAGTGCGGCGTGTACGAATCGCTCGACCCGGGACTGCTTCCGCCCCTCTACGTGGCCTACAACGACGACGCGAGCAGCCCGACCGAAACCATCCACAACGACCTTCGGGCCCGATTCGCCCGCGGCGAGAAGGACGTGGTCGAAGCCATGCAGCGGCTCGCCGAATTGACGGTCGAGGCCCGCGAGACGCTCGTCTCGGGCCACCCGGAGCGGCTGGGGGCGTTGATGGACCGGAATTTTGAATTGCGTCGTTCGATCTGCCGATTGCCGGCGGGCCAGGTCGATATGGTCCAGTGCGCCCGGCGGGCCGGCGCGACGGCCCATTTCGCCGGCTCGGGCGGCGCCATCGTCGGCACGTATCCCGACGACGAGACGTTCCGCCGGCTTACGAGCGACCTGGAAAATATCGGCTGCCGCGTACTCCGTTTGCGCACGGACTGAGATTACCGAGCCGCGACCGTGAGGGAGC
>DATECS010000231.1:0-30656 GCA_035286785.1 Thermoguttaceae bacterium
GGCTCGGTTTTCTCATTGAGCATGAATTTCCGGGCGTTCTCAGTTAGCGAGATACTTTTACGTCCCGGCGGCATTGTTCGACGAGCCAGTCGGCCACTTGTTGGACACCTTCGCCCGTGACGGCCGAGAGTTGGAAAATGACGGCTTTGGGCGCCAACCGTTTCATGTCGTCCGCCACGCGCGGGAGGCGGAAATTGCCGTAGGGCAACAGATCGGATTTCGTCACCAGCAGGGCGTCGGACTTCTGGAAAATGGTGGGATACTTGGCCACCTTGTCGTCGCCTTCGCTGGTGCTCAGCAGAACGATTCGCACGTGCTCGCCCAGGTCGAAGCCGGCCGTGCAGACCAGATTGCCGACGTTTTCGATCACCAACAGGCCGATCCGGTCCAACTCCAGCGTGTCGCAGGCCGCGGCCACCATCGTCGCGTCGAGATGGCACGCCCCCTCGGTGTTGATCTGCACGACGGGCACGCCCAATTTTTCGATCCGTTCGGCGTCGATCGTGCTGGCTAGGTCGCCTTCGATCACGGCCGGCGCGACGCGCCCGTCGAGCTCCGTGAAAAGAGCCTCCAGGAACGTCGTCTTTCCACAGCCGGGCGAACCGACCATGTTGACGGTCAGCACGCCGGCCTTGTTGAAATTCGCCCGATTCCGCTCGGCGTGTTGTTCGTTGGCTCTCAAGATCTTCTTAGCGGCGATAATCTTCATAACATTCTCTTTGCTGGTTTGATTTTTAACGCAAAGGCGCGAAGACGCAAGGACGCAAAGAATTAAAGATTAAAAGAGTCTTTTCCTTGCGTCTTTGCGGCCTTGCGCCTTTGCGTTAAAAAGTCGTCAGTCTTCCAGTTCGATGCTTTCCAAAAACAAATCCTGCCCCCCTTCAAACGTGATTTCCCGACTGCCGCAGATGGGGCACTCGGCGACCAGATCGTCGATTTCGGTTCGGGCCGGACACTGCTTGCAACAGCAGACGGCCTTGGGCCGCGCGATGCGCAGCTCCGCGTCTTCCAGCAGGGTGCCCGGCGCGAGCAGTTCGAACGCGAAACGGACCGAATCGACGTTTACGCCGGACAGGCGTCCGACGGCCACGTCCAATTTGACGACGCGGCCCTCGTGGCCCGAGCGACCCACTTCCTTCTGGACCTGTTCGATCAGCGTTTCGACGATGGACAGTTCGTGCATGGAGTAAGAAGGGATTAGGGGCCAACACGTAGGTCAGGCTGTGCCTGACAAAAGAATTACGGTCCGGCGATTTATGTCTACGTTCGCGGCGATTCATGTCAGGCACAGCCTGACCTACGTTCGCAGTTTCTCCAGTTCTTCGAGTACGATCTCCACGGCCCGAGGAATGGCGGCGGCGACCGCCGGGGTGCATTGCTCGCTGAAAGTGAGCACGTCCTCCGCTTCGACGGCGATCAGGCGGATGTTTTCATCGCGGGGCAGGCTCGCTCCGGCCCGGCGACCCACGGCCAACGCCATGGGCAGCGTGATGTCGTGGGCCGAGTTGCTTTTTTGGGTCGGAATCCCATCGAGCGCGAGCCGATGGATCGTGCCGGGCGGCGCGTCGGTGCAGATCGCATCGACCACGATTGCCCGATCGTAGCCGATCATCCGTTCCATCAGTCGCAGCCCGCCCCAGTAGTCCTCGGTCACTTCGACGTCGGGCCGACCGGCGAGCCGAGTTTTCAGCTCGGCCGCGACGCGCAGCCCGACGCTGTCGTCGGCGATCAACGGGTTTCCGAGTCCAATCACGAGGATTTTCATGAGGCGTTTTGTACTCATCACGCTCCGCGTGATGCTTGAGAGAATTTTACCGAGCCGAGAATTTTACCGAGCCGCGACCGTGAGGGAGCGGTGGTGACTCCGGGGACATTCAACCGCTCCCTCACGGTCGCGGCTCGGTTTTTCTTGGAATCTGAATTCCCAGACGGTCACCTCTATTTGTTTCTCACTCTACCGAATGGTTCCTTTTGAATGCATCTCGCGGAGCGAGATGAATACGATTATCCGGGCGGCCAGTGGAACGGGCGGCCGGCCAGCAAGTGAAAGTGCAGGTGCATGACTTCCTGGCCGGCGTTCTTGCCGCAGTTGGTCACGAGCCGATATCCGTCGGAGAGGCCGAGCTCCCGGGCGATTTTTCGCGCGGCCCAGAGCAAGTGGCCCACCACCGGCACGTCGCCCTCCTCGACGGCGTCGACCGAGGCGATTTCTTTTTTGGGGATCAGGACCAAATGGGTCGGCGCTTGCGGATGGATGTCCTCGAACGCCAGGCACAGGTCGTCTTCGTAGACGATCTTGGCCGGAATCTGCCGGTCGATGATCCGTTTGAAAATGGTCGGTTCGGCCATGTTGAAAAAACCTCCTGCGACGGGCGGTCACGAAATCAGGTCCAGCCGGACGGCCTCGTCGACGAGCATGACGGGAATATCGTCCACGATCGGATAGAGTACGGCGCCGTCCTCGCGCACCAGGCCGGCGACAAGCGGTTCGGCGACCGGCTGCCCCCCCGTGGTACGGACTCGCCCGGCCGCGATCGCCTCGTTCACCTTGGCCAGCAGGCCCGCCTCGGCCGGCCGAAGGCGAGTTCGGTTCGCGGGACACACAAGAATATCAAGGAGCAAGGGATCGATCATCGTACCGTTCAACATGGCGGATTCTTTCCCATTTTACAAGGCCCGCTCTAACGGAGGGGTAATTTCGGGCAGGAATCGGCCTTCGATCAATTCTACCGGCTAATGTGGTCACGCCGGATATTCCGATGAGACGAAAGGGACGCCGTCCCGCGTACTCATCACGCTCCGCGTGATGTCCCGGCGGAGACAACAGACTGGTAGGTGGGGCAGTGCCCGCCAAAACACCTAACAACACACGATGCGGTGGTGGGCAGTGCCCACCCTACGAGAAACCATACCGTGGACCTCACGCGGAGCGTGAGGAATACGGCATGTGCTCGTGGAGGAAACCATGCTCGCTCGTCAAACGTCCGCCTCGCTTCTTTTGGTTTGCTGCCTTGCGTCCGTGGCCCAGGCCGCGGAGGAAGTTCGCTTCATCGAGCGCGACGGCGTGACGTATCGCGAAACGCGGCGCGTCGAACAGCGGCCGGTCGTCGAGACGCAATTGCAGCAATCCACGCAGACGGTCTACCAACAGCAAGACGTCACCGAGTTGCGCGACGCGGTCCAGGAGCGATGGACGCCCGTGACCGAGTATCGCTGGGAGGCGTTTTGGGTCAACCGGTGGAACCCCTTCTCCCAGCCGTATCTGGCCTATCGCTACGTGCCGAACACGCGTTGGGAACGTAAAACCGAAACGGTCAAGACGCCGGTGGTCGTTCGGCGAATCGTGCCGCGGACCCAGGTGGTGCAAGTGCCGACGACGACCCAACGGATGGTCGAGCAGGAAGTGATCACGCGCGTGGCGGTCGGCGGCCCCGCGGCGCCGGCCGCGCGGCCCATGCCGCAGCAAGTGCCCTGGACGGTTTCTCCGACGGCGACGGCCCGACTGATGCCGGTCGCCCGCGATCCCGGCCCGATCGGCAGCGTTCAACGGCTCGACAGCGACCCGCCGCGTCAAAGCGCGAGTACGGCCTGGCGGAGTTCGGACGGGGCGTCGCGTTAGTTCGAGTTTCTCGAAGGCCCTCTGGGTAGTCACGGTAGGGTGGGCACTGCCCACCAATACATGCGTTCTCTGGTGGGCGGTGCCCACCCTACCTCTCTCTACCCTCTGCAATACCTCACCGGCTCGCCCCGGTGGCCTGTTGGTTTGAAGATAACCACGAGCCTCTTCTCCACGCGTCTCCACGCGGTCGTTTCATCATTTCTATTCCCCTTGACTCGTCACGTGAGTGAGCATACACTAACCACATGAGCGGCAAGAGTCAACTCGGACTAATCCCATGAAAACCGCCACCCGAATGTCGGGCGCCGAGCGTCGCGAGGCCATCATCGCGGTCGCCCGCCAATTATTTGTCGAAAAGGGTTTCCACCGCACCACCACGCGCGAGCTGGCCGACCAGGCGGGCATTTCCGAAGCCCTCCTGTTCAAGCATTTCGCCAGCAAGGAAGACCTCTACCGCGCGATCCAGATTTCGTTTTTCGAGCGGGAGGGACAAAGCGTCGCCGAGCAGATCGAAGCGCTCGAACCTTCGACCACGTCTCTGGTGTCCGCCGTGGAGTGCCTCGTCTCGCGAATCCTCAGCGAAGAGGGCAGCGAGGAACGACGTTCGTTCATTCGACTGGTGCTCCGCAGCCTCATGGACGAAGGGGAGTTCGCCCGGCTGGCCGTCCAAGGAGGCCCCTGCCGCTGGGTCCACAAAATAGCGGACTGCCTCCGAGCCGCCCGCGCGGCGGGTGACATGGTCGCCAGTCCCGTGTCCGACGGGCTCGGCGCCTGGTGTACCCACCACTTGATCACCGGGATGGTCATGCACCTGTTGCCCGACGAACCGTTGATCGACTACGGTCTGCCGCGGGAGGAACTCCTCCGGCAAGTGACCTGGTTCTGTCTGCGCGGCCTGGGTTTGAAAGACGAATCGCTTCGGCGTTACCGCCGTTTCGAGCAGGAGAGGGAAAAACCGTGAGTGGAACACGCCTGAAAGAGCGAGCCGCCGGCGCGCCGCCCCGTGAGGTCGCGCCGGACGCGGAATACGAATCGGCGGCCGTCGAAACGAGCGTCGCGCGCCCCGGCCGGCGCGGACGGCTCGTTCGCCGGTTGCTCGGTCTCGTCGCCGCGCTGGCGATTACGGCCGGAGCCGGCTGGTACGCGTGGCAGCATGGATGGATCGAACGGCTGGCCGCCGCCGTCGGCGCGGCGAAGCCCGCCGCGGCGAAAGCTTCCGACACGGGCAAGGCGACGCTCGGCTACGCGAGCCGGCGGGACGCCGCGGCCCGGCCGTCGGGGCCGATCGAAACGATCGCCGTCGAGGTGATTCCATGCTCGAACGTCCTGCGGCTCACCGGCACGCTGATGGCCGACGAGCAGTCGAGCGTGGCCAGCAACACGAGCGGCATCGTGGCCGAGGTCCACGTCGACCGCGGCAGCTTCGTGCGCAAGAACGACGTGCTCGTGCGGATCGACGCCACGGACGCCCGAAACAAGCTGGCCGAGGGTCTGGCCACGCTCGAGGAACTGAAGGCGCGGCTCGGACTCGCCGACGACATGACGGACTTCGATCCCGAAAGCGAGCCCGAGGTCCAACTGGCCGAGGCCGAGGCCGACCTGGCGAAAGCGAATCTCGATCGAAACCAGAAACTCTTCGACAAGAAAGTCATCTCGGCCGAGGAGTTCGACCAGACGAAGACCGAGCACAAACTGGCCACCGAGCGGCATCGCCAGGCGTTGTTCCAGATCCGCCAAGCCTACGCCGTGTGCAAGACGGCCCAAGTGAAGCTGGCCATTTTGCAAAAAGCGGTGGACGATACGACCATCCGCGCGCCGTTCGACGGCTGGGTCGCGGAACGGCTCGTCTCGGTCGGCGAGCAAATCTCGGCGGGGATGCAGGCCACGACGGTCGTCACCCTCGTGCGAATCGATCCCTTGCGGTTGTCGTTGGTGGTGCCCCAGCAGGACATCGGATCGGTTCGACCCGGCCAAACCGCGAGGTTCCGCGCCGACGCCTTTCCGGAGCGTGAATTCCGCGCCGCGGTGCGGTTCATCACGCCGGTGGTGGCCAGCGAAACGCGCTCGATGGTGGTCGAGGCGATCGCGGCGAATCCCGACGGCGCGTTGCGGCCCGGCCTGTTCGTCACGGCGGAACTCGAGCTGGGCGAACCCGAAGCCACGCTGTTCGTCCCCCTTTCCGCCGTCGAAAAAGTCAACGAGGTGGCCAAAGTCCTGGTGGTCCGCGACGGCGCGGCCCGCGAGCAGGTCGTCGCGCTGGGTGAACAGCGCGAGGGGCGGGTGGCGATTCTCTCGGGCCTGGCGGCCGGAGAACGGATCGTCGCGCACCCGGCGCTGGCACGCGACGGAGACCCGGTGCGACCATGAATCAGCTTGCGGCTCTTTGCGTCAAACGACCCGTCTTCGCCACCGTGTTGATCCTCGTGCTGGTGGTGTTCGGGGTGTCGGGCTACCTGAAGCTCGGCGTCGACCGGTATCCGAAGGTCGATTTCCCGATGATCACGGTGACCACGCGCCAGCCCGGTTCCGCCCCCGAGGAAATCGAGACGCAGATCACCTACAAGATCGAGGAAGCGGTGAACACGGTCAACGGGATCGATCAGCTCCGCTCGATCTCGTCGGAAGGCATCTCGCAGGTTTTCATCACGTTTTTGCTTGAAAAAGACATCAACGTGGCCGCGCAGGACGTACGCGACAAGGTGAACGGCGTGCTGCCGCTGTTGCCCAACGACATCGAGCAACCCACCGTCGAGAAGATGGACCCCGACGCCAGCCCCATCCTTTCGATCGCCGTTTCCGCTCCGCCGCCGACGACGTTGCGCGACATCACCGAATACTGCGACAAGGTTCTGCGGCGCCAGCTCGAGACCACCTCGGGCGTGGGCCAGGTGCTGATCGTCGGCGGCCAAGCCCGGCAGATCAACGTCGTGCTCGACCCACTCCAGCTCCGCGCCTACGGCCTCACCGTGGCCGACGTGGCCCGCGCGCTGCAGGCCCAAAATTTACAGATGCCCAGCGGCTCGACGAAGGAAGGCGCGATCGAGTACACGCTGCGGACGATGGGCCGGGTCGTCAGCATGAAAGAGATGGACCAGATCGCCGTGGAAAACCGCGACGGACGCACGATCACCATCGGCGACCTGGGCCGCTCGGAGGACGCCACCGAGGAAATCGAAAGCGCCTCGCTTTACAACGAAACGCCCTGCGTGCTGTTGAACGTCCGCAAGCAGTCGGGCACGAACACGGTCGAGGTGGCCGAGACGCTCAAGCAGCGGCTCGGCGAACTCCGCGAACTGGCCCCCAAGGGCTACCGCGTCCATGTGGTCCGCGACCAGTCGGTCTTCATCGAAACGTCGATCGACACCGTGAAGGAACACCTCGTCGTCGGCAGCTTGCTGGCGGCCGTCGTCGTGTTTTTCTTTTTGTCCAACGCGCGGGCGACGCTCATCGCCGCGTTGGCCATTCCCACGTCGATCATCGCCGCCTTCGCGATCGTTCACCTGATGGGCTACACGCTCAACAGCATCACGCTGTTGGCGCTGACGCTTTCGGTCGGCATCGTGATCGACGACGCGATCGTGGTGATAGAGAACATTTTCCGGTTCATCGAGGAGAAGAAGCTCTCGCCCCGCGAGGCCGCGGTGGCCGCCACCTCTGAAATCGCCATGGCCGTGCTGGCCATCACCATCTCGCTCGTGGCCGTGTTCATGCCCATCGCCATGATGTCGGGCATCGTGGGCCGCTTCCTGACGGCGTTCGGCATCACCATGTCGGGCACGATTCTCGTGAGCATGTTGGTCAGCTTCACGCTCACGCCCATGCTGGCCTCGCGATGGTTTCGCCGCGCGGCCGCCGGGCGCGGGGAAAATGGCGACGCGGCCCCCCGCGGCGCGGAGGCCAAGTCGCGCGGCCAGTTTCTCTACCGCGCCATCGAGTGGCCCTATCTGGTCGCCCTGCGTTTTTCGCTGCGCCACCGCTGGGTCGTCGTCCTCGCGACGGCGGGTTGCATGTTGACGTTCTTCCCCCTGCTCCGCGTCGTGCCCCGCAACTTCATGCCCGACGAGGACTCGTCCGAGTTCCAGGTGAACGTCCAGGCGCCGGAGGGCACGTCGCTTGAGGCCACGCAGGTGATTCTCGCCCGGATCGCCCGCGAAATCCGCCGCCTCGACGGCGTGCGTTACACCGTCGCCAGCGTCGCCGACACGGAGCAGCGCAACCCTTATCAGGGGACCATCTACGTCCGGCTGGTGAAAATCGCCCAGCGCGAATTCGGCCAGATGGAAATGATCGACTTCACGCGGAAGACGATCCGTTCCAAGTTCGACGACGGCTTGCGCATCACCGTCACGCCCGTCTCGTTCATGTCGGGCGGCGGGATGAGCGCCAGCGCCATCTCCTACATGATCGGCGGGCCCGACATCCGCGCGCTGGAACGCAGCGCCAAGACCGTCATGGCCGATCTCCGCAAGGTACCCGGCGCGGTCGACGTCGATTCGTCGCTTTCGCTGGGTAAACCGCAATACGGCGTCGTGCCCGATCGCCCCAAGGCCGCCGAGTTGGGCGTTGACGTTGTCGATATCACCAACACGCTGCGTCTGCTGGTGGCGGGCGACAAGGTGTCGGACTTCAACGACAAGGGCGAGCAATACGAAGTCCACGTCCGCTCGACGGCCGACGTCCGCAACCGGCTCGATCTGTTGAAAATGGTCACCGTCCCGTCGAAAAAAAGCCTCTCCGGCACGGTCCCCCTGGCGAACGTCGTGCGGTTCGAGAAGGGCACCGGCCCGTCGCAAATCGACCGCTACGCCCGCATGCGCCAGGTGACCGTCACCGCGAACCTCGCCCCGGGCACGTCCGAAAAAATGGTCCTCGACGAGATCGCCAAGTCGGCCGCCAAGTTACAATTGGGGCCGGAGTACCAGACGGGCCTGTTGGGCCGCTCGCGCGAAATGGAGCGGGCGTTCAACGCCTTCTTCGTGGCGTTCGGCCTGGCCTTCGTGTTCGTCTATCTCTGTCTGGCCGCGCAGTTCGAGTCGTGGCTCCATCCGATCACGATCCTCTTGTCGCTGCCCTTGGTGCTGCCGTTCGCGCTGGCCTCGCTGTTGCTGTTTGGCCAGTCGCTCAACATTTTTTCAATGCTGGGCATCCTCGTGCTGTTCGCCGTGGTGAAGAAAAATTCCATTTTGCAGATCGACCACGCCAATCAGCTTCGCGCGGCGGGCATGCCTCGGTTCGAGGCAATCGTCGCCGCCAACCGCGACCGGCTCCGGCCCATCTTGATGACCACCGTGGCCTTCGTCGCCGGCATGATCCCGACGTTCCTTTCCAACGCCGAGGGCTCGGCGGTGAACAAGGCCATGAGCGGCGTGATCATCGGCGGCCAGACGTTTTCGCTGTTTTTGACGCTCCTGGCCACGCCGGTGGCTTATTCGCTGTTCGACGACCTGAGCCGGATTTTCTGGCGCGTGTTCGGCCGGCGTGAAAGCGAACCGGCGGAAGAAACCAAAACCGCGTCGCGCGCCGGCGTCCGGCCGGCCCACGGCGACGACACGCTCCTGGGGAGCCCGGACACCCAGATCATGGTCGTCCACCGGGACCTTGCCCACCCCCGCCGCGCCGACGCTCCCTCGCGGCGGGAGCCTTGACAAACGGCGAATTCCACCGCATGAGCGAAGACTTGGACTTCGCTTTTTCAATGCCGGTGGACGCCTCCCGCTCGCAACGAAGCAAAATGATGACGCCGATGAAGGAGCATCTGGCGAAATTGACAAAGCGTCTGACCTGCTTCGGCATGGCGGAGAACCCACGGGGTTTCAACAACGCGACGCAATACATCGGCCGCCTGGCGTATCGGTCCGCCGCGACGGGCCAGAATGAATTCATTAAAATCGAATTCAGTTTTCGGGAACCCATCCTGGAACCCGTGAAACTCCTGCCTGCCCGGACCCTTCTGATGGACCCCTTCCGAAAAACGGCGGCGGCCGCGCCGGTGAGCGTCGCCGCCATGTCGTGCCGCGAAACGTATGCCGAGAAACTTCGGGCCGCCTTGACCCGGCGCGAACCGGCCATCCGGGATTTTCACGACATCGACCACGGCGTCCGTTCAGGCCGATTGAACGCGAGCGACCCTCGCCTGATCAAGCTCGTCCGTAACAAGCTGGCCGTGCCCGGCAATCCTGCCGTCGACGTGTCCCAAGAAAAGCGAGAGGCCCTGAAACGGCAGGTTCAAGCCCAACTGAAACCGGTCCTGCGCGAAGCGGACTTCGCCGCCTTCGACCTGGACCGGGCGTTTGGCATCGTGGCTGAAATCGCCGACGCCTTGCGGTAAAAGTCGCTCCGTACGGCCGACCACCATCGCCCTTTCACGACCCCCCTTGGAGCGTCTCCCGACCGCGCGGTCAAACAGAGCTCGCCCCAAAACGCTCCTGGGACGGCCAAACCCGACAAATTCCCCCCGGTTCGCATTGACACGCGGACGCGGGCCCTTTTATCCTAGGGGAAATCAAAACCCGGTCGGATTCTCGCTTCAGGAGGAGGACTCGCCTTGAAACACACCATTTCGGGCTTGGTAAAGAACCGCGCCGGGATCCTGGCGCAGGTCGTGGGGCTCTTCAAAAAGTTCGACGTCAACATCAAGAGCGTCGCGGTGAGCGAGACGGAGTCGATCGAGACGTCGCGGCTGACGATCGTCGTCGAGGGCCACGACAAGGAAGTCCGGGAAGTCACCGCGGGGATCAAGAAGCTCCGCGACGTGGTCGAGATCGACGACCTGGCGCGCAAGGAGTTCCTCGACCGCGAAATGGCCCTGGTCAAAGTCCAGTTCGAACCCGACGTGATCAACCACCTCACCCAAATCGCCGAAGTCTTCGGGGCCCAAGTGATCGCGATGGGCAAGGAGACCATCACCTTCGAGATGTCGGGCGACGAGGACCGCGTCGATGGGTTCATCAACGCCGTGATGTCGTTCGGCATCCGCGCGTTGGCCCGGAGCGGCCGCGTGGCGCTCCGACAAGCGGACGAGGTGTGAGACGGCCCGCATGAAAAAAATACGCACGCTCGAAGACATACTGGCCCTCGCCAAAAAGGGCGCCGGCCGGAAGAAACTCGTGTTGGTCGGCGCCGACAACGCCGGCGGATTGAAGTCGATCCGCGAAGCCATGCGCCACGGACTGGTCAAGCCGGTGCTGGTGGGCGACAAGCGCGGCATCGCCAAAATGGCGCGGGCGTGCAAGTTCCCCCTTCGCGGCGTCGAAATCGTCGACAAGCCCGACCCCAAGGAAGCCGCGTTCGCCAGTGTGGCTCTGTGTCGCCTGGGGGGGGCCGACATTCTGATGAAGGGTTCGGTCAACACGGACGTGGTGCTCCGCGCCATCTTGGACCGCGATCACGGTCTGAGCCGTGGCGGATTGCTGAGCAACGTGACCGTGTTCGAGTCGCCCATCGAGAAGCGGCTCATGTTCCTGACCGACCCGGCCGTGAACATCAATCCCGACGTGGCCCGCAAGGTCGAGATGTTGCGCAACGCGGTTTGGGTCGCCCAGCGGCTGGGCTTCGCCACAGTCCGGGCGGCCATTCTCGCGGCGGTCGAAAAAGTCAATCCCAAGGACATGCCGGCCACGGCCGACGCCGCCGTGCTGGCCCGGATGGGCGAGGCGGGCCAGATTCCCGGGGCGGAGGTGGCTGGGCCTTATGCGCTCGACATCGCCGTCTCGCCCGAAGCGGCCAAGTGCAAGCACATCGAGGGGCCCGTGGCGGGCCGGGCCGACCTATTGCTCTGTCCCGACATCCACTCGGCCAACATTCTCTACAAATCGTTGATCTATTTCGCCGGGCGCGATCTGGCCAACGCCATGATCGGGGTGAAGACGCCGTTGGTGATGAGTTCGCGTTCCGACAGCCCGAAGACGAAGCTCTACACGATCGCGCTGAGCGTGGTGCTGGCCGGAGGTGACGCATGAGCCGCGCCGCCTCGCCGCGCCATGCAGACCGCCGCGGCGCGAAAAAACGCGATCTGGTGATTGTCGTCAATCCAGGGTCCACCTCGACCAAGCTGGCCGTCTATCGCGGACCGGAGCGTCTGGCCGCCGAGACGATCGACCACCCGAAGGCCGAGTTGGCGAAGTTCGCCCATGTGGCCGATCAATACGCCTTTCGCCGCGACGCCGTGTTGCGATTTTTGGACACCGCGGGCGTGGACCTTGAGGCGTGTCTGGCCGTCGCGGGGCGCGGCGGGCTCACCAAGCCGCTGGCCGGCGGCGTTTACCGAGTGAACTCCAAAATGCTCCGCGATCTGCGGAGCGTAAAATGGGGCGAGCATCCCTCGAACCTCGGCGCGCCGATCGCCCATGAAATCGCCAAACGATGCGGCGCGCCGGCCTTCATCGTCGATCCGGTCGTGGTCGATGAATTCTGGCCGCCGGCGCGTTACGCGGGCCATCCGGCCTTCGAGCGAAGAAGCCGGTTCCATGCCCTTTCGCAACGGGCCGCCGCGCGCCGCGCCGCGCGCGAGCGGGGCGTCGCCTACGAAAAAGTCAACTTCGTCGTGGCCCATCTGGGCGGCGGAATCTCGATCGGCGCCCATCGCAAGGGCCGCGTCGTCGACGTCAACGACGCCCTGGACGGCGACGGACCGTTCTCGCCCGAGCGAAGCGGGTCGCTGCCCACCGGGCCGCTGGTGGCGTGCTGCTTTTCCGGCCGCCACACCCAGAAAGACGTCCAAAAAATGCTGGTCGGCCACGGTGGCCTGTTCGCCTACCTGGGCACCATCGATTGCCGCGAGGTCGAGCGCCGCATCCGCCAGGGCGACGAGAAGGCCCGCGAGGTCTACGAGGCCATGGCCTACCAGATCGCCAAATGGATCGGCGCGTCGGCGGCCGTTTTGTCGGGCCAGGTCGAGGCGGTCGTGCTCACCGGCGGCATGGCCGCGTCCAAAATGCTCGTCCGGCTGATCCGCAAGTACGCCGGGTTCGTCGGCCCCTTCGTCATTTATCCCGAGGTCGAGGAAATGATCGCCCTGGCCACGTCGGTCCAAGCCGCCATGGCCGGCGCGATCCGGGTCCAGGAGTATCGCTAAATGTCGCGCATTGAAATCGCCGCCCAGTGGTGCAAGTCGTGCGAGATTTGCATTTCCGTCTGCCCGAAAAATTGCATCGTCCAAAGCGACACATTGAACCAATACGGCGTCTATCCCATGCGAATGCGCGAGGGAGCCGAATGCACGGGCTGCACGGCGTGCGCCATGATGTGTCCCGACACGGCCATCGAAGTTTATCGAACCGTAAAAGAAAGCTGAAACAATTTATCACCACGGAGGAAGGAACCACAGTCCGTAGGTCAGGCTGTGCCTGACAAAAAACGGCGGAAATCATAATCAACCACCAATTTGTCAGGCACAGCCTGACCTACGGACTCCGTGTCCTCTGTGGTGAATAAAAAAATGCCTGCCCCGGGAGGTCTTCCACGTGAGCAAAGTCTTGATGAGCGGCAACGACGCGGTGGTCGAGGGCGCGATCCGGGCGGACGTCGATTGTTACTTCGGCTATCCGATCACGCCCCAGAACGAAATCATCGGCGGCATGGCCGCGCGGCTGCCTCCGTTGGGCAAGGTGTTTTTGCAGTCCGAAAGCGAACTGGCCGCCATCAGCATGGTCCACGGCGCGGCCGCGGCCGGCAAGCGGACCATGACCACCTCGTCGAGCCCCGGCGTGTCGCTCATGCAGGAAGGCATCAGCTACCTGGCCGGCACGCAGTTGCCGGCGGTGATTGTCAACGTCCAACGCGGCGGGCCGGGACTGGGCAACATTTCGCCGTCGCAGGGCGATTATTTTCAATCCACCCGCGGCGGCGGACACGGCGATTACTACACGATCACCCTGGCGCCCGACTCGGTCCAGGAAATGCTCGATTTCACCGTTCGCGCATTCGACCTGGCCGACCGCTATCGGACGCCGGTCGTCGTGCTGGCCGACGGGCGGCTGGGCCAAATGATGGAGCCCGTCGAACTGGGCGACCCCGCGCCCGTCCGCCGCATCGAAAAGCCCTGGGCCCTGACCGGCGCAAAGGACCGCCCGCCGCATTTCCTTTGTTCGATGCGGCTGCCGCCCGGCGATCTGGCCGAGCATAACCGCGAGCTGCAAAAGGTCTACCGCGAAATCGAACGCCGCGAACCAGACGGCGAATCGTACCAAACGGCCGACGCCAAAATCGTGTTCGTCGCCTACGGCACGTGCGCCCGGCTTTGCCGCGAGGCGATCGACACCTTGCGCGACGAAGGACTTCGAGCGGGCCTGTTCCGCCCGATCACCCTTTGGCCCTTCCCCCGCAAAAAACTCCAAGCCTCGTTGAAAAAAGCCAAGCGGATCGTCGTCGTCGAACTGAGCGCGGGCCAGTTGATCGAGGACGTGCAACTCTCGTCCGCCGATCGACTGCCGATCGAGTTCGTCGGCCGGATGGGTGGCGAGTCGCCCTCGGTCAAGGAACTCGTCGCGCTGGGACGCAAGCTGTTGCAGAAGAAACGGAAATCCGCCGCGAAAGGAAAGCACCGATGATCGACGCCGAAAAAAAGGTCTTCGCCCGCTCTCCCGTCCTGGAGCCGAACCTCACCCACTACTGCCCCGGCTGCGGCCACGGCATTGCCCATCGGTTGGTCGCCGAGGCGATCGAACATTACGGCATCCGCGAACGCACGGTGTGCGTCGCCCCGGTCGGCTGCTCCGTGTTGGCCTACAAGTACATCGCCATCGACATGTCCGAGGCGGCCCACGGCCGCGCGCCCGCCGTGGCCACCGGCATTAAACGGGCCCGGCCGGAACTGTTCGTGATGACCTATCAGGGCGACGGCGACCTGGCGGCCATCGGCACGGCCGAAATCGTCCACGCCGCCAACCGGGGCGAAAACATCTCGGTGGTCTTCGTCAATAACGCCGTCTACGGCATGACCGGCGGACAAATGGCCCCGACAACGACCTTGGGGCAAAAAACCACGACCACGCCCACGGGACGAACGATGCAAAACGAAGGCGGCCCGATCAAGGTGTGCGAGATGCTCAGCGCCCTGGACGGCCCCAGTTATATTGCCCGCGTGACGGTTAACAAGCCGGCCGCCGTGCGCAAGGCCCGCCAGGCGGTCCTCACGGCGTTCGGCCGTCAGCTTGAGGGCAAAGGTTTTAGCCTCGTCGAGATTCTCTCGCCGTGTCCCACCTACTGGCGGATGCCGCCGGTCAAGGCCATGGCGGCGATCGACGAGTGGATGGTCAAAGTGTTCCCATTGGGCGTGTTCAAGGACAAGGAGTCGGCCGGTGCCCGTAACGAAAAAACGTAATCGCGTCGCAACGAAAACGAAAACTGGCGCGAAAAGCAGCGTAAAAAATTCGTCTGCCCGCGGCCGGTCCTCGAAAGCCGAGCCGACTCGCGAGATCCTGCTGGCCGGCAGCGGCGGGCAGGGCGTGATTCTCACCGGCAAGATGCTTGCCCAGGCCGCCGTGGCCGAGGGCTGGAACGCGACGTACATCCCGGCCTACGGGGCCGAGGTCCGCGGCGGCACGGCCCATTGCCACGTGAAGATGGGCCGCCGTCAGATCGGCTCGCCCATCGTCGAGGACGCCACGATCGTCGTGGCAATGAACGAGCCGTCGTACCGCGCCTTTTCACACCTGTTGCGCAAAGGCTCGACACTGGTGGTCAACTCGTCGCTCGTGCCTACCGTCGGAAAGCATCCCGGCGTAAAAATCGTCTCGCTCGAACTGACCAAAATCGCCGCCGACATGGGCAGCCTGCGGTCGGCCAACATGCTCGTGCTGGGCCTGTGCGCGGGCCTCTTGGGCCTGAAAGACCAGCAAGGGCTGGTGGACCTCTTGAGCGAGACGCTCGGCGGAAAGAATCCGCAGATGCTCGACGTGAACGAGCGGATTTTGAAGAAGGGCATCGAACTGGGCCTTGCCGCGGCGTAGGCGTCGAGGGATCGGGTTTCGAGCCGCGGAAAGCCCTATCTCCCGTTGAATCAGTTCCTTCATTATGTCCTTATTCAAGGGATGATTCGCGTTCTATTGGTCCTTCTCACAAGGAGAAATAGCGAGGCCGCCGCGTTCCCTGGCCATCGCTTCATCACAAACTCCTCCGCGTCTTTGCGCCTTCGCGTCTTTGCGTTGAACTCCTACCCGCGGAAAGGAGAGGTTGTCGAACGGGTGGTTGCGTTCCTGCTTCAACTCCCCCAGTAGAGTCAACTCCGCCAGCGCCAAGCAGAGGAAGGATAACGCGCAGAAGCACGCGGCGAGTTCAAAACCATCCAAATGCGTCCAGGCTTCCGGGAACGCTCAAACCGGTAGAATGCACCCCTGTAAAGGTCTTACCTATTTTCGCATGGCGAGAATTCTCGCCGTAGATCGTGAGGGTCCAAAACAATGCCCTACTGGGTCCAGGAAAAGGGGTCGGAACCAATCCTGGATTTTTTGAAACGGGGGATTTTTTGAAACAGATACCATCTCACGATTTGCCGCCCGACTCGACCGTGCGCTGGTTCAGCCGCTGCGAGAGCACCGCCAGACTATCGACGAAGCGCACGTTTTCAACGATGATCGACGGCGGCACTTCCAGCGTCGCCGGGCTGAAGTTCCAGATCGCGCGGAGGCCCGCCTGGACCAGCCGGTTGGTCACTTCCTGGGCGGCGACGGCCGGCACCGTGACGATGCCGATCCGCGCGCCCGTCTCCGCGGCGTGGGCGGCCAGTTGATCGAGCGGCAGAACCTGTTTGCCGTGGATCGAGAGGCCGACTTTTTTGGAGTCGGCGTCGAACACGGCGACGACGTCCAGACCATGGGAGCGGAAGTCCTGGTAGCCGAGGATCGCGCTGCCCAGGCTGCCCACCCCCACCAAGATCGCCCGAGTGGCCGTCTTCCAGCCCAGAAACGACTCGATCGCGTCGATCAACTCGGGCACCTGGTAGCCGATCTTGGGGCGGCCGACGATCCGGGTCATCGCCAGATCCTTGCGCACCTGGACGGTGCCCAGCCCCAGGTGCTCGGCAATGTGGGTGCAGGAAACGGATTTGCGTCCTTGCGCGTGCAACTGACGCAACAGCCGCAGGTAGAGCGGCAACCGGCGGACGCTCGGCACGGGATAGGTTTTGGCGAGCTCGGGACCCATCTGGACGTCTCCCGCCGTGAAAAGGCTAGAGGAGGCTTTCGAGCAATAATCGCATCTTGCGCATTTCGGCGGCCTGGTCCAAGTCGGGCATCGACTCGATGTCGACCGACAAGGCCCGCGAGTAGCCCTGCTTGGCCAGACGCGAAACCAAACGCCCGTACTCCACGTCTCCCTGCCCGACGCGGACCTGAAAATGCTTCTCCGTCGAGTCGCGCAGCCGGACGTGGATCACGTAGGGCATGATCTGGTCGTAGCCGCCGCCGCGATGAGGGCCGTGGATGAAATGGCTCGGATCGAGCGTCACGCCAAGCCCCTTGACGTTGTCGCAGAGCACCTTGACCGTCGTCGGATCCTGGGTGATCCGGCCGGCCTCGGTCAATAGTCCCACGACCGCCCCGTCCAACGACGCAATCCGCACCAACTCCCGCAGGCGCTCGACTTCGGCGTTAAAAGGCGTGCCCAGCTCCGAGGCGCGGACCGTCAGCGTGATCACCTTCGTGGCCTTGGCCAACCGGCAACAGGCCGCGAACTGCTCATAGCCCTCCGCCTCCGACGCTTCCATGTCGAGGCTGTAGCCGATGATGCTCAGCCGTTGCGTGTCGCGGCACAACACCACCGCCGCGTCAAGATCGGCCGCCACCCGCGAAGGCTTAAGATGCCCCCCAGACTCGTGGATCATGATCTCGACCGCCCCGTATTCCAGGTCCACCAGACGCTGAAGCGCCGCGTCGAGCGGCAAATTGGCGAAACAGCGGGTCGTTGCGGCGACAAACACAGACGGGCTCCTTGCGCGGACCGGGATTCTCCTCGGGTCCACATCTTACCTCCTGGGGACGTATTCAGGCAACACCACCCCCTGACGGCCGGGAACCCAGGCCGAACGTAAGCTACAATTGGAAAACCCTTCGTTCCGTCAGCCATGCCAACCCGAAGCGCAAGCGAGGGTAACTTATTGCCGTCCCTCGCTTGGGCTTCGGGTTGGCATGGGCTTGAGCAACTTTGGAGCAAGAGAAGGCCCAACCCATGTTTCAATCAAAAAACACCCAGCTATTGCTGACAATAGGTCTAGGCATGGCGGCAGGCCTCCTCGGCTCGGGCGCGACGTTTGCAACGGGGGCCCAGGCGGTTTACCGCACGCCGCCGGCCGTCTGTCCGGTCCGGGCGTGCCAGGGGCCCTGTGCATGCGTTCCCCCCGGTCCATGGGGCTACACGGCCCGGCAATGGCAGCCGTGGCCGGGCGATCAATACCGCCGGGACATTGTTTTTCCCCAGTCGATCGGCGTCGAACGGGTCGTCGTCCCGCAGGGCGAGAAACCCAAGCCCCTGCCGCGAGAGACCTACGCAAAACCCAGGCGCAAGATCGACGAGGAAGCGGAAAAGGGCGCGGACGTCAAAATTCTCGACGGCGCCCCCTTGGAACCGGTCCCGGCGCCGCTACCCTTTGAGCATGCGCCGGGAGCCGACTCGGACCTTGGCATCCCGGAACTCGGCCCGCCGCCGCCCGCGACTCGGTAGTTTGTGCATAAGAATTACCTCGGAGACGCGGAGTTGGGAACCACAGATACACACAGATAAAGATCAAGAAATCAATCTGTGTTCATCTGTGGTTCCAAAAAGAATCTCCGTCTCCGTGGTAAAAGAAAACCCTTGATTGAGGAGTTGTTCATGTCGTCCACGCCTCCGAACCTGCCGTTTTCCGAGCCTCCGGTGAGGGCCGAAGTGGTCGAGCCCGTCCGAACGTCCCCACCACCTGCCGCCCCGCGCCGTCGCCTCGGCTGTCTGATGGCGGTGATGGCCATGGTTGGCATGGGCTTCTTTGGGCTGGTCGTGGTGATCGTTCTGCTAGGAATGGGCTCCTTGGGTTCGGAACACCGGGTGCGCGAGGAGTATGTTTCGCACAACCGGTTCGGCTCCGACAAAGTCGTCATCATCACCCTCGATGGACCCATCTTCACCGGCGACGGCTTCGTCAAGCGGCAGATCGATCGGGCCAAAGAGGACAAAAGCGTCAAGGCCGTCGTCCTGCGCGTGGATTCGCCCGGCGGGACCGTCAGCGGAAGCGACTACCTTTACCACTATTTGTGCGAACTGGCCAAGGACCGCGATATTCCGATCGTGGTGAGCATGGGCGGAATCGCCGCCAGCGGCGGCTACTACGTGTCGATGGCCGTCGGTCCCACGCCCGACACGATTTTCGCCGAACCGACGACCTGGACCGGCTCGATCGGCGTGAAAATCCCGCATTACGACCTCTCGACCCTGCTCTCCCGCGTCGGCGTCAAGGAAGACACCATCGCCAGCCACGAACTCAAGACGATGGGCAGCATCGCCAAGCCGATGAGCGAAGTGGAACGAAAAATCTTCCAATCGCTGGTCGACGATAGCTTCTCGCGGTTCAAGCAGATCATCCGCGACGGCCGGCCCCGATTCGCCCAGGATCCCAAGGCGCTCGACACCCTGGCCACCGGCCAGGTTTACACGGCCGACCAGGCGCTGAAGAACGGGCTGGTCGACAAAATCGGCTTCGTCGAGGACGCCGTGGGCCGGGCCATTGAACTGGCCGCGCTCGACAAGTCGCGCGTGCGCGTCGTGAAGTACAAACCCGAGGTTTCGCTGGCCACGCTGTTCGGCGGCGCCGCCCGCGCGAAACCGAGCGCGCTGACCACGCTGTTGGAAGCAACCAGCCCCCGCGCGTATTACCTTCACACGTGGCTCCCCGCCGCCCTGGCCAGCGGGAAATAGGGTTCCTCCGGTTCGAGGGTTGGCGGAAAAAGGGGGACTGGCTGCGGCCCAAGTGGCGTGGCGGTGGAAGAAACGTGGAGGCCGCGGTGCCTGTCCCCCTTTTTCCATGCGGCACGCCGATGGTCCGTCACGGAGCGCAGCTTGGTTTGTTTGATTGCTCGGATTTCTACCGTCCAGGCTCGGGCGCTCTTGTCGGCGGCTCCTCCTCCGGGCGATCCGGTCTTCGGTGGTCTCGACGTTCGCCGATCGGGTCGGGCGGCTCTCCGGGCGGACCCTCCGGCGGCGGAAACCGGCGAATCCGCCGCTCAAAATCCGGCCCTCGGCGGCCCGGTCCCCCGCCGGGAAATCGCCGGGCGTTCATCCGGCGGTAAAGCTGCATCAAGGCGCCTCGCATTTCGTCGCCGGGCAACTTCAGGAGTTCCTCGCGTTGCGCGTCGGAGAGGGCGTTGGACTCGAAAAACTCGGCCAGGGTTTGATCGTTCACCACCTCCGGAGGACGGCTCGGCCGGATCGAGGAAATCATCGCCCGCGCCACCCAGCGCCGCTGCTCGACCGCCGACAGCTTGTTGAACTGTTCCCGCGTGACCGGCGAAAGCCGCTCGGCCAGCGACGTCAAATCCGCCTCCTCCAAGCGAAAATGCTTCACCAACGACTCGGCGGGCCCGCCCTTCGGCGGACGTCCCTTGCGGCCGCTGTCCCGCGAGTGGAATTGTTTCCACATCTCCTGCTCCAGCCGCGCCGGCGTCAGCCCAAGCCGCGCAAGATGGGCCTCGCCCCACTCGCGCAGCGCCCTCACGTCCTGCCCTCCGGAACGCTTCTGCTTGATGCCGGCCACGCGATTTTCGACGGGCAGCTTCTCCAGCTCGTTGCGCGTGTAGGGAATCAACGTGTCGAGCCACTCGCAGTAACGCCACAAAACCTCGCGCAACGCCTGGCCGTCGGGTTCCTCGTCGAGCCGCCGGTGCAACTCGCGGAGAAGATCTTTCTTCGCGTCCGACAGCGCGTTGAATCGTCCCTGCTTGCGAATCAACTCGGCCTGCTGGGCCGGCGTCATCTGTTCGACCCGCTGCCGCCGCCGCGCCAACTCCTCGCTGCCGGCCCCGATCGACAGGGCAACCACGACCGCCGTCGCGCAAGCCATCGTTTTACGAAAACCGTTACGAGGCATTTTTGCCCTCCCCCGGCTGGCTTTCGTCGCCAAAGACGCCCTCCTGGTCAAGCCGTCTCAGAAAATCAAGGCTCGGCTCCACCCGATCGTCCTCGCCGAGAACCTGAAGGTATTCATCGACGTTTTCGATCACGGGCAGGTCGTCCAACAACGCCCGGTTGGGATCGCCGCGCAAAAGAGACCCGCCCAGGAAACCGACGGCCACGCAGGCCAAAAGCCCGCCGGCCGCCATCGCGAGACGACGCCGACGCAGCCGCGGCAGTTGGGCCTCGCGCTGCCGCGCCTCCTCCTCCGCCTGCACCGCCACGAGTTCCAGCGTCGTCTCGGTAAACGCGCCGGCCGTCTCCGGCCGGTCCAACTGGTCCAACAACTCCCACGCGCGGCCAAGCTCCCCCAGCCGCTCCCGCAGCCGCGGATCGTCCGCCGCCAGCGTCTCGATCCGACGGGCCGTGTCGGCGTCCAGCTCGCCGTCCAAATAGGCCACCAACTGCTCGTCGAGCGGGGCCGCGTCGGCCGTTGGATCGGGTTGGAGGGAGTCGGGAGTCATTGGTTGAATCTTGAAAAAACTATTCGCCGTTTTCGTTCTTGCCCACCACCGGCGCCTCGCCGCGCTCCATGTATGGCGCCAGAACCTCGCGCAAGTTGCCGCGTGCCCGGGCCAACAGCGACTTGATCGCTTGGGGAGAAAGCTCCATCACCTCGGCGATTTCCGCGTAACACATTCCCTCGAATTTGCTCAACAACACGGCCATCCGCTGACGCTCGCCCAGCGACTCGACGGCCAACCGGACAATCTCGCGCGTCTCGGCCTTGGCCAGCCGACGCACCGGCATCTGGCTGCTGCTCGCCTGCGCCAGGTGGTCCATCGGATTGACGACCGTCGAATCGCCCGTGCGCGCCTCCGGCCGAACTTCGTGCCGCCGCGCCAGCGTCCGCAACGCATTCGACGCCGCGTTGTTGGCGATCGTGAAAAGCCACGTCGAAAACTTCGCGCCCGGCACGTAGGACTTGCGGGCGCGATACACCCGCAAAAAAACCTCCTGGGCCAGGTCTTCCGCCTGGTCGCGGCTGCCCGACAGATGGGTCAACAACGCCACCAGCCGGTCCTGGTAACGCAACACCAGCTCCTCGAAGGCCGCGGCGCTGTCGTCGCGGACTTGGAGCATCAACCGCACGTCGGGGTCCCGAAGGGTATACCTTCGGGCGGAGGATTCACTAACGACCAAGTCGGGTTCCCGGCAATGGCCAACCGCACGCGAGGGGCCCGGCCGGCCCGGATCCCTTCCTCCTCCAGTCTAGACGCACGGCCGTCCCATGACCAGGAGCGGCCGGACCAATCCCCACCATCAAGGGGAGTCGATTGCCCGGCTCGCTATCAGAAAAAACCCCGACGGGCCGCCCAGGTATCGCGGGAAACAAATCAAGAACCCGTAGATGTAGGGTGGGGCAATGACCGGCCCGGGAAAAAACAAAGCGTTTGCTCTAAACGCTGTCCGGGCCGGTCATTGCCCCACCATTTCGCAACGCATACCGGCGGCGCATGGTGGGGCGACGATCGGCCGGAAGCATTTTAGGAAAAAACAAAGCGTTTGCGGGCCGATCGTCGCCCCACCCTACCATTCTCACGATCGCGGCTCGGTTTCTTTTGCGAGGAGCAGGCACAAATAACTTCGCCGTTCGCTCTCGGTCAGTCGGAGCTCCTCGGCCAGCGACGCAATGCACGCCCGAGCCTCCTCGAACTCCTCGGGCCGGACGACCAACTCCAACTCGACGAACGTCCCCAGCCGATCGACCTGATCGAGCGACACCTCGACCCGGCGGCCTTGCCAAGGAACGTGGGCCTTGCGACGTTGCTTGCGGACCTCGCCGACCGGCACGAAGCCCAACGCCCGAAGCAGCGTCGAAAATCCCTCGAACGCCGCCTCGCCGTCGGGCAAGGCCAACTCCAACTCCTCGCGCGTTTTAGTCGTCGCGTCGAGCTTGGGCCCCTTGTACGTGATGCGATTCACCGTCCCCACCCGCCGCAACCGCAACGCCTCGTCCGTCCGAGCATAGTCGCGCGTCGGGTGATTGAAGTAAAGATCCACCTCGACGCACGGCTCGGAGATCGCCGCTCCGAGCCGCCCCAGCCGCGCCTCGACCGCCCCCAAATCCTCAACCGGAAACTTCTGTTCAACTTCATAGTCCATAATTCACCCGTAGGGTGCGTCTGGACGCACCAAAATGTAGGTCAGGCTACTCACCAGATGCACAGCCGGGCCGACGCAACCACCACTGGCGCCAAAGCCAACACCACATTCGGCTCGAAAAGACCAGAAAAATGATCGCGGTTGATGAAAAGTGTCTCCAAGGCGGCGTGGTCTTTTCAGTCCACATATAAAAGCCCAACCAAATGGCCACCACCGTCATCAGCCAGAGCATTCCACTCAAGGAAAACTGCCAAGGGCGGTGGGTTTCTCGCTCGACGGCAAGCCCCGTCGCGTCGGCCAATACATTGGCGATTTCGTCGATCAAGTAATCCTTCGAGCCGAGCGACTCGCTGTTTATCGTAAGGCTCACGCCCCGAGCGCGAATCCGGATCGCCGCCCTGCGGGTTGTTTTGCCAGGCCACTCCTCCACGCGAAGTCGCGTTATTTCATCCAGACGAATGTCATAGTCCGTCGGCGAGGGCAATACGGTGGGCACCGTCAGTCTCGACTCGGTCAAGACGACTCGCAATTTCCCTGTCCGTTCTCGATGAAACGTCAATAGGGCCACGGGAACGAAATACAACAATCCAACCATAACCATGAAAGCGCCGAGCACGCGTTCGACGTCGCACAGCAGAGATATCGCATTAGGTGAATGATGGGAGTCCAAGGCTTGTAACGTGCCCACTAAAACAACGCATGCCCCCATCCACAAACAAGACCAGGCTCCGCCGCCTACACCCTGGTATGGGTATTCACGCGGCAAGGGAATCTTGCGCGAGGCGACTTCCTTGTTGTCTTCGCTCATGGACGTTCACTCCGGCAACGGCTTTCCTTTCGTCTCCGGCGCCAGCCAGATGACGATCATTCCCGCCACGTACACGAGCGTCACCGTCGCGCAAGCCTCCGGATACCGGCCGCCGAACACGTCCTTGATCAGACAGCCCGACGTCACGGCCCCCATCGCCGCGAACACTCGGCCTGTATTGTACGCAATTCCCTGGCCCGTCGCGCGGACGCGGGTCGGAAAAAGCTCCGGCAGATAGAGCGGCAGCCACCCGTAAAACGACGCCGACAGAAGCCCCGCCGCGCCCACGACCCCCACGAAGCCGAGCCCGTACGAATCGAACGTTCGAAACAGCAGTTGGCACGCCGCCAGCGAGCCGAGACACAGGAGAAAGTAAGACCAGCGGCGGCCCAGCCACCGAGCCGCCATCGGCCCCAAGAAGGCGCCCGCGATGGCGCCCAGCGCGATCACGGTTTGGACCCGGCCCTTGGCCAGCGGATCGTCCTTGCCGACCATTTGATCCACCCAGCCCGGCAGGAACGCGCTGAACGCGCCCCACGTGCCGATCAGGGCCACCGACGCAAGGGCCATTCCCAGCAGGGTTCTCCCGACCAGCCTCGGCGAAAAAACGTCCAAAAGCGGATTGGCTTTCGCGCCTTGTCCGACCGACTCTCTCCACTTCTTTGACTCGGGAATAAAGAACAGAACGAGCAGCGCCAGCAACGCCGGCGCGGCGCCCACCATCATGATCCACCGCCACCGCTGGGGCGTGATGGGTAGCGTCGCTCCGACGAGCGAGATCAAAAGAAAGCCGAGGTTCGCCGCCGCCCCGATCGCGCCGGCCAGAATCGGCCGATATTTTTCGGGCCAACATTCCATGACCAGGGCCACGCCCAACGCCCATTCGCCGCCCATGCCCAACGCGGCCAGAAATCGACACGCGGCCAGGTGCCACGGTTCCACCGCCAGCGCGCAGGCCCCCGTGAAGACCGAATAGACGGCGATGCTCAGGGCCATGGCTTTCACGCGACCCACCCGATCGCCCAGCCACCCGAAAACCCAGCCGCCGACCGCGGCGCCCACGAGAAACAGGGCCACCAGCCAACTGTAGTAGTGCGCGAGGTCGCCCTCGGTGGGTTGCGCGATCTGACTGGCTTCGGCCGCCCGACTCATCAAATCGCGCAACGCCGGCGGCGCGGCGATCGGAAAGAGCCCTAATTCCAACCCGTCGAACATCCAGCCCAAGAAGGCCGCGATCAACACCAGCCATTGCCCACGAGTCAACGGCCCCTCGTCGCCGGAAGAGGAAGATGCGGGAGTGTGAGTCACGAGAACGCTCCTTGGGCAGGTCTCATTCTTGACGTCGATGATTCATTCATGATAGAGTACCAAACCCCCACCCGAAAGACTCCCTCAAGACCTCTGCCGCGGAAATGAACCAAAACGACGAATTCTTCGACCTTCAGATCAACGGCTACGCGGGCGTGGATTTCAACGCCGACGGGCTCGACGGCGAGGCATTGCACGCGGCGTGCGAACGGTTGCGCAGCGATGGGGTGGCCGGGATCCTGGCCACCATCATCACCGGTCCCCTCGAACGCATGACGGCCCGGTTGGCCAACCTCGTGACGCTCCGTCGGCGCGATCCGGTGGCCGCCCAGGTCATCGCCGGAATCCACCTCGAAGGCCCCTTCATCAGCGCCGAGCCGGGCTATGTCGGCGCCCATCCGCCCGCCGCCGTGCGCCCGGCCGATCCCGAAACCATGCAACGCCTGCTGGACGCGGCCGACGGACTCACGCGAATCGTCACCCTCGCGCCCGAAAACGACCACGGCCTCCGCGTCACCCAAAGGCTTGCCCAGGACGGCATCATCGTCGCCGCGGGCCACTGCAATCCCACGTTCGACCAGCTTCACGCGGCGGTCGACGCGGGCCTGTCGATGTTCACCCACCTGGGCAACGGATGCCCCGGCATGTTGCCGCGCCACGACAACATCATCCAACGCGCGTTGGCCCTGGCCGACCGGCTCACGGTGAGCTTCATCGCCGACGGGGCCCATGTGCCCTTCTTCGCCCTGGGCAACTACCTGCGGCTCTTTCCCGCGGAAAACGTCGTCATCGTCTCCGACGCCATCAGCGCGGCCGGCTGTGGGCCGGGAACCTACGTGCTGGGAACCCAAACCGTCAAGGTGGGCGACGATCTGGTTCCCCGGATGCCCGACCATTCCACGCTGGCCGGTTCCGCCTGCACGATGCGCCGCATGGCCGACAATCTCCGCCGCCACCTGGGCGCCACCGACGCCCAAATCCGCCAATGGTTGGCCGACAACCCCCGCCGCGTGTTAGCCAGAACGATTTGAAACCACAGATAGACACAGATGATCGCGAGGCGGCTGTTGCCAAAGGGAACCAGATGTCAGGAAAGAGGTATTATAAGAATCTCTTCTCTTATCTGTGTTTATCTGTGTCCATCTGTGGTTCCAGAAAACAGCGGCGTCACTGTCGCTTGCGGCGGACCTTGTAGTTGCCCCGGCTCTTGTCGTATTCCAGCTCGATGAGCCCCTGCGTTTTCAGGTCTTCGAGCAGATCCGAAAAACTGCCGTAGCCGTAGTACGACTCGTTGAACCCTGGATGCACCCGGCGGATGGCCTGTTTGAGGGTCGAGCCCCACAGGGGATCGTAGTCTTGCTCGATGGAGTCGAGCACCTCGCAGACGTAGTCAACCCCTTCCTGTTTCTTATCGGTATCCTTCTTGCCCTTCGCCGGCGGCTTCTTGCGCTTCGTGGCCGCCACGCGGATCAGATCGTCGTAATAGAGGAACTCGTCGCAATTGGCGATCAGCAGATCGGACGTCGAGCTTTTCACCCCGCAGCCGATCACCCGCTTGTTGCTCTCCTTGAGTTTCGAGACCAGCGGCGAAAAATCGCTGTCGCCCGAGATCAGGGCGAAGATGTCGATGTGGCCCTTCGAGTGGCACAGGTCCAAGGCGTCGACGACCATGCGGATGTCGGCGCTGTTTTTGCCGCTCATTTTGCTCTGGGGAATGTCGATCAACTCGACGCCCTGGCCGTGGAACTCCTTGACGGCGTCGCGGTAGTTGCCCCAGTCGCAGTAGGCCCGCTTGTAGACGATGCGGCCTTTTTCGAGGAGCCGTTTTAAAATGAGTTGGATTTGGAACTGCCCGGCCCGCATGTCGCGCACGCCGATGGCAAGGTTCTCGAAATCGACGAACACGGCGATCAAGGGTTCTTCGGACATGGCTTTTTCAAGGGATTGGAGATTAGGGATTGGGGATTAGCACGTATTTCTCACCACCATATTTACCACGGAGGACACGGAGAAGGGAACCACAGATGGACACAGATAAACACAGATAGTTTCATTGGTTTTTAATCTGTGTTTATCTGTGTCCATCTGTGGTTCCATAATTTTCGTGGTGAAAATTCTCGTCACTTCAGAAGCGACGCGGCCGGTTGGTCGAGGTAGAGCGTCGCGTCCGCGTGTTTTTGCAGGACGGAAGCGGGGCAATTCGGCGTGACCGGTCCTTCGACCGCGCCGTGGACCGCCTTGGCTTTCCGCTCGTCCGGCACCGTGCAGACGATGGTCTTCGATTTCAAAATCTGGGGGATCGACATCGAAATGGCCTGGCGCGGCACCGCGTCGAGCGACGGGAACCAGCCCTCGCCCAACTGCTGCCGGCGGCACCCTTCGTCCAAATCGACCACTAAATACGCGTCGGTCGCCTCGAAGTCGGCCGGCGGGTCGTTGAACGCCAGGTGGCCGTTCTCGCCGATCCCGATGAACGCCACGTCGGTCGGATGGGCGGCGATCAGTTGGCCCAGCCGCCGGCATTCCGCCCGGCAGTCGCCTTCGGCGTTGATGTAATGAAACGCGGCGGGCGGTTTCGGCAACTGTTCGACGAACCGCTCGCGAAGATACTTGCGGAACGACGCGGGATGGGTGATCGGCATGCCCGCGTATTCGTCCAAGTGAAAAACAGTCACCGCCGGCCAATCGACCTTCTCGGCTACCAAGGCGGCGAGCATCTCGAATTGCGACGCGCCGGTCGCCACGATGATGTTGGCCTTTCCCCGTGCCGCCAGTGCCTTGCGAATGGCCTCCGCCCCGTCCGCGGACGCCGCTTGGCCCATCGCTTCCTTCGTGTCGAACACGCGAATGTTCATATCAGCGTCCCTTTTCAGTCTTGAAAACCGCGTCAGAACAACTTGATCGAAATCGAAAATGGCTCAAGAGACAAAAGGAACGCTAATTCTCGCTAATTCCCACTGATTATTTTCATTAGTGTCGATCAGTGCGAATCAGTGTTCCTTAATCTAAAATCCCCCCGCCTCCGTGTCAAATATCCCCGCGTCACGGCAACCGATGGCCCATCTTGTCGCGTTTGGTTTCGAGATAGCGTTGATTGTGTTCGTTCACCGGGCCGACGATGGGCACCTGGTCGATCACTTCGAGGTCGAACCCGCCGTAGATGAAGGCGTCCGTCTTCTTGGGATTGTTCGTCAACAGGCGAACCTTCGACAGCCCCAGATCCTTCAAGATCTGAATGCCCACGCCGTAGTCGCGCAGATCGGCCTGGTGGCCCAGCGCGATGTTGGCTTCGACCGTGTCCATGCCCTGGTCCTGGAGACAATAGGCCTTGATTTTTTCGACCAGTCCGATCCCGCGGCCCTCCTGAGGCAAGTAGACCAGCACGCCGGACGGTTCGTCGCCGATCATCCGCATGGCCAGTTGAAGCTGGTCGCCGCAATCGCACCGCAACGACGCCAGCAGGTCGCCCGTGAAACAGGCCGAATGCAACCGCACCAGCGGCGCGGCCACCTTCAACGGATCGCCCCAGACAACGGCCACCGGCTCTTGCGATTCGTACTTCACCCCGTAGGCGTAAATCCGCGCCGGGCCGACCTTGGTGGGCAGGTTCGCCTCGGCCATGCGATAAATGAGCTTCTCGCTGCGTCGGCGATAGCGGATCAACTGGCCGACCGTGATAATCTTCAACTGGAACCGCTCGGCCAGTTCGAAAAGTTCCTCGCGCGACGCCCGATCGCCACCCTCGGCCAAAATCTCGCACAGCACGCCGGCCGGTTGGAGCTCGGCGAGCCGGGTGAGATCGACCGCGCTTTCGGTGTGGCCCGCCCGGCGCAACACGCCGCCCTCTTTGGCCACGAGCGGAAAAAGATGCCCGGGCCGCACAAAATCACCCGGCTCGCTCGCCGGATCGACAATCGCCCGGATGGTCATGGCCCGCTCGGGCGCGGTGATGCCCGTGCGGCAACTGCGATGATCGACCGGCACGGTGTAGGCGGTGCCCAGCGGGGCCGTATTCTTCTCGACCATGGGCCGCAATTCGAGCCGTTCGCAGACCTCGGGCAGGATGGGCATGCAAAGCTGCCCTCGCCCGTGCGTTATCATGAAATTGACAATCTCGGGAGTAACCTTTTCGGCCGCGCAGATGAAGTCACCTTCATTTTCGCGCTGCTCGTCGTCCATGACGATGACCACTAGGCCCTGGGCTACCGCCTCGATGGTCTCGTCTACCGTCGAAAGTCTGTCAGACACGAACCGTTTCTCCCGCTGTTGAATTGGGGTCTCTCCACCCCATTTTATAGCGAACGCACCCAAACCGAAAGGACCAACCCGTAGGTCAGGCTGTGCCTGACGAACTTGCTGTCAGGCACAGCCTGACCTACGGCCCCCCTGTAGGCATGGTGCCGGCCGTGGATCCAAACCCAAGCCACGTAGGCCGGGTCGTGACCCGGCAATCATCACCAATAGCCACAAAAGTAAGTTCGCCGGGTCACGACCCGGCCTACGGAATACGGACTGTCCTTTGTTCTGGAGCATGTCAGGCTGGGCAATCTGAGGCCCTGTTTCGGAATGTGCCGTTTTTCTCGATTTTTTGGATTAAGCGGCCGATAACGATCGTGAGTGCGGTTCTTCCGAGCCGTCGGCTAATGGTTCGTCGTTGGCCGGTTGGGGACTGGCTCCTTTTTCGGCCCGGTTTGCGATGTCTTCGGAACACGCCTAACAGTCGAAAAAGGTGCCTGTCCCCTTTGATTGTGAGGCTCGGTCGCACAACTACGCAAAAAAACTCAGAGAAAGGCGGGGAGAGACCATGAGACGGGTTTATCTTGCCGGCCTCGTCATGGCGGTCGCCATGATGACCAGCGGCTGTTACGAATTCCGGGCGTTTGTCCACGGTCCGTTCGGGCCCGGCACGCTATGCGACATGAGCAATTGCGGTTGCTGCGATCCTTGCGGGTGCGGTCCGTGTGACGTTGGGCCGTGCGGCGTCGGATGCGGCGCTCCGTGCGGCTTCCGTCCCACCTGGGGATGCGGACCGCTGGCCTCCTGCGAGCCGCGTTGCATGCCCGGGGCCGGATGTGGCGGCGCCTGCGGCCTGGCGCCCGATTGCGGTCCGGCCTGCGGCGACTGTGGGCCTGCGTGTGGTCCGTGCGGCGATCCTTGCGGCTGCGACCCATGTGGGTGCGACCCCTGTGGATACGGCGGCTGCACGTGCGGCTGCTGCGGCCCGGGCCCCATCCGTTGCGTGTTGAGTCTGTTGCACCCGGTCCGCTGGTTCGGCTGCTACAACAACGGCTGCGGCGAGATGTACTGGGGCGATTTCCACGGCGATCCGCCCGACTGCTGCGATCCGTGCGACTGCATGGGCAACTACACGGGCTGCACCAGCGGCGGATGCGGCTGCTCGGGCGAGCCGACGACCAGCTACGGCACGCCGGGCAACGTCGGACCCTCGCCACAAGACGAAGACCCCAGCCGCGCAGCCCAACCAACCAAGGCCCCGACCCGCGCCCCGGCCCAAAACCCCTATTACTCGGGCCAGCGACAGCAGAACAAAAAGCCCTACTACACGGGCCAGCGGCAGAACCAGAAGAAGAACCCCTACTACACGGGCCAACGCCCGCAGTACCAGCAATACCCCAGCGCCCGGGCCCGTTATTGAGCCCGAGTGATCTCCGACCGGATGGG
>DATECS010000232.1:0-3460 GCA_035286785.1 Thermoguttaceae bacterium
CCACCACCCAGCCGTCCCGTTCGAGCACGAAGAACCGTTGACCCTCCGGCAGCTCAATCTCTCGAACACGGCCGTCGCGTCCAACCTCCTTGGCAAACGGCTGCAACGCTTCGAGCAATTGATCCAGATCGGTCACCGGAAGATAGATGCAGACGGTCAAACGATCCCCGTCGGGAACGAACGCCGCGGCCCAAGGCCGGCTCTGGTCCAGCCCGGCCAGTCCCCGATTGGCCGTGGCCATGTGGAGCATGGCTTCAAGCCCTTTGGCCAAATCGGGATTACCCGACGCCTGGCCGATCATCGCAACATTCTCGTACCAGCGGTCGTAACTGGCGCTGCCGATCACCGCGACCGGCCGCGGCGACTCCTCGGCCGCCGGCGCGGGCTCGGGCGGCGTCGCAACGGCGCTCGACGCGACGCCAAGCACGATCAACCAAAAAAACCACGTTGCCGACAGACGCCGCTGGATCATGAAGCCGATTTCCGTGAGTCGAGGTGCGGAGTGAACGGTGGAGGGGACTCAAGGCCCTGATTCTCGCCGAATTTCCCATGCGAGTCCACGGCTCTCCCGTCGCCGTGTGCAAATCGCCGAGCGGGGTTCGCCTTGTCTTGGCCGAGAATCCGCGAACCCGCCGCGCGCAGCGACCCGCGAAGGACGAGGAACCCAAAATCGGCGATTCCTCCATCAGAGGGGAACCTATCGTTCCCGATACGTAATTCGCCCCTTGGTCAGATCGTAGGGCGACAATTCGACGTGGACCCGATCGCCAGGCACGATGCGGATAAAGTGCTTGCGCATCTTGCCCGCCACGTGGGCAATCACGTTGTGCCCCCCGTCCAATTGGACGCGAAACCGGGTGTTGGCCAACGCCTCGGTCACGACACCCTCGACTTCCAGAGCTTCTTCCTTTTTGGTCATATATGCGTCTTACCCACGCCCCTCGAATGAGCCGGAACCCCCACAATAGTTTATCCTACCAGTTTCTTTCGCGGCGTCCAGCCCAGGGAACCAAAAACCGTAGGTCAGGCTGTGCCTGACGGAAACCGGCTTTTTCTTCTCCTTTGTAGGTCAGGGCTGTGCCTGACAATCAAAGAAAACCTTGTTTTTCCGAGTTCAGACCACATTCCGTCAGGCACAGCCTGACCTACGGAAACTGACCTACCTATTCGCCGGCGCCACCGGGTAGCGAGAGTGCTTGTCGAACGGCCGACCAATCGGGCGAATAGTGGCCCGCCACAACCCATCGATGAAAACTCGACCAAGGCCAGTCTCGCGGAGAGGCGACCCAGCCATGCTTCACGGGATTGTAGTGGATGTAATCGAAATGAGCTTCCAGGTCGTCTTCATTCGTGATCGAGTGTTCCCAGAACCGTCGTTGCCAAACTCCGTGACGGCGTTCTCGTTGCCGGGAAAGTGGGAGCGGTCTTTCCCGCCCGCCGTAAGCAATCCAATTCTTCGTGAATTCTTTTTTGATCCATGCCCAGCGAGTAGAGAAGTCAGCGTCGGCCGGCGGCAATGTCCAGATCGTGTGCAAATGGTCGGGCAGGAGCACGATTGCAACAATTTTGGTTGGAAAGCGGTTTATGGCTTGACGCATAACGTCGCCAAGGATCTCCCGCGCGTGAGCATCCTCAAACAACTTTCTGCGACCATCCGTAACGACGGTGAAAAAGAACGTTCCACCCGGCACGTATGCCCGCCGATAGTCCGACATTGCCCCGCGATTCCTTTGTAGGTCAGGCCGTGCCTGACAGAATCAAGAATCAAGTATTTCCTATAGGCCTTTTCAGTTGTCAGCCGGTTTCCGTCAGGCACAGCCTGACCTACGGGTTTTTGTGCCCTCACCTTCCCATTTTCTGGGCTTTTTCCAAAATCCCCGGCCGGGCTTCTTCCATCATGTCGCGAACGTCTTCGTAGCGGATCGTCCGCTGCTCGAACGTACGCCGTTCGACGGCCCCGAGAAAACGACCCTCGAATTCGGCCAGATTCGACCCATAGATGTGAAAACTGTCGGCCATGTGGCAATAGCGGCCCAACTCGACCGGCCGGCCCGAGAGGTCCGCGACCCGCGCGGCGATTTTGCGCTGGAGATGGACCAAGGCGAAGATGTTCATGAACGCCGCCTTGTAGGCGTCGTTGCTGCGAAACCGCACGTTCATGCTCAGCACCCGCCGGCCGGCCTCCTCCGTGATCCGGCACCAGACGCTCTGCAAGCAGGCCGGGTCGTAGCACTCCTGGTCTTCCCACACCTTCCACGTCACCGCCTGGGCACGCCGCGTGTGGGGCGTCTCGGCCAGTTGGCGGCAGACCTGCTCGATCTGGTCGATCGTCTCGCGCGTGGGCACCGCGTAGCCGAACAACCGCTGGTGATACGTGTATTCCCACCGCATGTCGTCCGGGTTGTCGGGATCGCGCACGCAGTGGTCCTTGATCCCCTCGCACACCTCCATGACGTATTCCTGAAGATCCTCGAACCCGCCCGGCATGTCCCGATGGATCATCGGCTCGGCCGTCGGGTCGTGGACCACCAGCGTCATCGTGGCGTCCTTGCTGGGCGGGTCGCCCGGCTTGTCGTACTGCGTCGAGACGTTGCCTCCGTGGCGATAGAGTTCCAAAAGGGCGTTTTCCCACGCCCGGGCAATGCAGTCGCCCTGGGCAAACAACACCGGGATTCCGTTCATCGTTTTTCTCCTTCTCAAATCCCACGTCCCCAGTCCGTCGCTCCCGAAGCCTACCCAAGGCCGTCGCTCCGTTCAAGTGCCCCAAGCGGATGAGGCGGCATGACCCGCACATCGGAAGCAACCCTTCCAACCACCGCCGCTTCGGTGGGGTGCAATGGCTGATAGGGGTGGCCCACCCTGGAAAACAGGTGTCGTTAGAGACTAACCGCCGGAGGACGTCCCGTTCAGCCGTAAGCGTCAACCCCCTGTTCCAGCTTGATTTACGTCACGCATGGCCTACATATTCATTGAGGTGGGGCTGGGTGATTCTTACCCTTTGGCGGGAAGTCCGCGGATTGCCGTCCATGCATTCCGAACGCGACGAGACCTACCGCCATGATTCGCCGCCTCGTCCGTCACGAGTATCCCGTGGACCACGGGAACCGGTTGCGGGGCATCGATGCAAGAGAAGTGCTGACATGAGAAGTAGTGCGTCGTTGCGAATCAAGCTGGTGACTTCCGCGGGCCTGTGCCTGCTGTTGACTTCGGTGCTCATCGTGGCCTACTCAGTGTACGCCATGCGCACCGAAGCCCACAAGGCACACGCCCAGGACATCGAAATGGCCAAGCAGACCGGCGGCATCCTTGCCGACCAATACGCCAGGCAAATCCAGGCCCGGTGCGACGTCGGCATGGACGCCGCCCGGAGCCTCGCGCAAATCTTCGTCGGGGCGCGCGAGAAAAAGGTCGAATTCGACCTCGACCGCGACGAGGCCGGAAGCATCCTCAAGGCCGTTCT